>JBCBLJ010000080.1:0-16543 GCA_038520195.1 Planctomycetota bacterium | reverse complement strand
TGCGATAGCTACTATCCAGGACTCGTTTCGGACCCCCTAATCGCGAACGACACGGTCCAATGTTTCAAATCGGCCCTCGGTTCAGCCCCCGTCACGCCTGGCGAGTTGCTTGGGTGATCGTTGCTGTGTGTGTGTTCACGTCTCACGCCCACGCCGGAATCGTGGGCTCCCTTGGATCCTTAAGAGCGGTAGCAAGTGAAAGGTTTGAAGCCGATTTTTTCCTTCAGGCCATGACGGACTCCGTCGGTGATGATCTTGAGTTCATCAACATCGACATGATCAATAGCAACGTGAATGGGACGCCGCTTGATCCAAACCGTGTCCAGTTCCAGGCATCGACGGTCGATCACGATTTTGCGGAATGGCAAGGTACCGAACAGTTCGGAGCGACGGCAGGTTTTGAGAATGAGATCTCACTCGACGCGTTTGCCGGGATAGGAACGCCCTACACGCTGACGCCGGCCGCCTTCCTCGTTGGAACGTTCACCGTCGATTACTCCGGGCTTGGATTGGTCAATGGAGACCAAGTCACACTCGACATCACCGGCGTCGACATGGGGTTGGGTTCGCGATCAACTTCGGTCGCCATTTTTGATCCAAGCACGTTTGTGTCCGTTTTGGTCGATCCCGACTTCTCCACCAGTGCTGGACCGGGAGCCCGCATCTTCACTCTGTCGTCGGGACCGCCACCACCACCACCTCCACCGGTTGTCCCCGAACCGAGTTCATTCGCCATCGCACTCTCAGGTATCCTGTTGCTCAGTGCACGACGCCGTCAACGCGAAGCCCCCAACAAATCCGCACGATGAGAATCGCATCCGCGTTGATCTTCGCATCGCTGTTGCTACTGGGTGGTTCAAGCCTTCGAGGTGAAGTGATCGCGCAGTACACGTTCGAGGGCAACGACTATGTCGCGGACCCCTCAAACCGCGCCGGCGCGAACACGTCCCTCGACTTGCTCAACAAGGCAGTCCCCGTGATTGGCGTGTCGGCAAGTGAGATCCGGTTCTCGCCAGGCATCGACCCCACCGCCGCTTTGGGCTTTGCCGCCGACGACTACGACGGAGCCCTCGGATTTAGTTCCGATGCCAACGATGACCGGTCGTTCGCGACCACCGGCCAGTCGATTTTTTTTCAGGTGAATGTTCAATCCGGAGCCAGGCTGAACCTCGAGTCGTTGGACTTCGATTCGCTCAAGACACGCGGCGACAATCCGACCGGCTCTCGGGTGACTCATACAATCTTTGTGAACCCAGTGGCTGACCCGTCCATCGATGGACTCGCGGGTGACTTTGACTTCTTGCTCGCCCGCGCTCACAGCCACGTGGCCCCCGGGGAAACCGGACAATCGTTCGGCGACAACTTCACGACCGGGCGATGGGAAGCGGACACCGTCGATCTGTCCGCGTTTCAGGACCTGACCGGCGTCAACACCTTTGCGATCCGAATTCACTCCAGCGAAGGCTTGGACCGCGATTTCGGGATCGACAACATCGTTCTTCGCGGCCAGGTTTTCGGGGTGACCGCGATTCCCGAGCCGCAAGCACTGCTCTTCTCTTGGCTCGTTTCCGCGACGATTTTGCTCCGTCGACGGCGATCCTAACGGCCATTCGCCGCGATCCTAAACCCCATTTGCCCTTCGCGGATTTGGCGACTCCGCCCCGCGGCGAGATTCGGCTATTATGCCATGGTTCCTTCTATCCCGCTTTTTTCTCGGAGTACGCGATGCGGATTCAACACTGGTGTGCCTGCGGGCTGATTTCCTTGATGCTTGTCGGATGTGACAACTCGACGAGCGAGCCCGTCGCATCCAAAGAGAACGAAACCGCTCCAGGAGAGAGCGCAACCGAGAGCACGACGCCGTCCGCCTCCTACGAGAGTATTTCGTCCGGCCCACCAAAGGATGCCGAGATGGAGTCGGCCGGTGAGACTGAGACCGTTGTCGAAGAAGAACCTTTACCGGAAGGCATTCTCGCGCTACCCGAAGGCACCGACGATCAGTTGGCGAAGATGTACAAGACGTTTGCGGGGAGCGAAGATCCCGACGCGATCGCCCGTATGGCTCAGATGTCCGGATATCTCGGCAACGAACTGGCACAAACGAATGACGAGACGGCTTACGACTTCATGCTGCAAGCCGCGGAGCTGATTCGAAAAGCCAAAGCAAGCGGTATGGAGATCCCCGAACAGTTCATTGCAGAATTCACTTACAACGAAGCCCGCGCATTCGCGTTCAAGGGCGAAACCGACAAGGCCACCGCCTCCCTTCAGCAAGCCGTTGAAGGCGGGTTCACCGATGCCGATTTCATCCGCGGCGATGAAGACCTGGTCAGTCTTCGGGACAACGAGGCATTCGAAAGCAACCTTGAAAAGTGGCTCGCGACGGCAGCGGAAAAGATCATTCAACACGCCAAGGAAGAGCTAGCCAACGGAGAGAGCTTTCCGTTTGAGTTCGCACTGCAAGACATCGACGGCGGCGATCAATCCGTCGATCAATACAAAGGCAAAGTCTTGATCGTCGATGTCTGGGGAACTTGGTGCCCGCCTTGCCGCGCCGAGATCCCATCCTTCGTGAAGCTGCAGGAGACGTATGGAGAGGATGGATTCCAGATGATCGGCCTGAACTATGAGCGCGGCGGCAGCGATGAAGCCAACGCCAAACTGGTGAAGGAGTTTGCTGAAGCCAATGGAATCAACTATCCCTGTGCATTGGGTACCAGTGAGGTCCAGCAGCAGATCCCCGACTTCGGAGGCTTTCCGACCACGCTGTTCATCGACCGAACCGGCAAGGTTCGGATGAAGGCCGTCGGCCTACACGAGTACTCGTACCTTGAGGCCATCGTGAAAACTCTGCTCGAAGAGGAAGCTTGAAGCGAAGCCCGAAAGGACCGCGGTGGCAAAGCATGTCACCGCATGTCTGCTCGGGCCCAATGAGCTCCCAAACTCGCACGAGTTTGGGAGTCACCTAACCACTGGCATTTGGGCTCAGTCTTCCTTGGCAAGCAGTTCCAATTCGGCGATCAGCGCCCGATGATCGGACGCCGCCGGGTCGTCATCGACCAAAAGCTCTTTCGCGACCCAACGGTCTGCCGGCGCAAAAAACACGTGGTCGATCTCTCGCTTCGGCACGTCGGAGGGATAAGTCAGGCGTGCGGCCGAATGATTGACGCGAACCCAATCGGCCTGGAATCTTCGGATGGTTTCGGATTCCGGTTGCGCGTTCATGTCTCCAGCCAACAAAACGGGGACCCGGGCATGCTCATTGAGTACATCCCCAATGATCTTCGCGGAGTCGAGTTGCGCTTGTGAGCCAGGTACAAAATCCAGGTGTGTCGACAGAACCACCACCTCTTGCCGCGATCGGTTCGGACCGTTGAAGTAGACACGGCCAACGAGCACCGACCGAGGCTCTCTTCCAAACCCTCCCGGCAACGCGGTGTTCGCCACGAATTCGATCGGTTCCTTCGCAAGAAGCCCGTTTCCATATTCGCCGCCTTCCAAGTCTTTTGCTTTTCCGAAGATCGCGTGCATCTTTGTCCGCTGGGCCAACACGCTCAGTTGATCGATGACGCCAGATCGCTTGGTGCCACGATCTACCTCCTGGAGTGCCACGATATCAGGTGAATGGCGTCGGATGACTTCCGCGATCCGCGCCAGATCGAGACGGCCATCGAGGCCTTGACCGTGATGAATGTTGAAGGCCATCAAGGTGACCGGGGCGTACTTAACGACATTCCTGGCGTCGTCGTCCATCACCGTTCGCGGCTCGATCGCGGACTGTCCTGCTCGGAAGCCACGCTCGAATCCACGTTGGTACCCAACGAAGTAACCGGCGAGCAAGAGCGAGGCACAGACCGTTCCGGCACAAAGCACACGTACCATTCGCAATGTGAGCGGGCGTTTCATCTTCGATCGTCAGCGTGATGGCTGCTCACGGCGAGTTGTCGCTCGTATCAACTAACTCTCCAACGTGTGATCGATTGTCGTTCATTCGTTGCCCGACCGAACGCACGGATTGGAAAGTGTTCCGATCCCGTCAATCTTTACGGAACACAGATCGCCTTCTTTAAGGTAAACCGGCGGGTCTTTGGCATCACCGACGCCCGGCGGCGTCCCGGTGAAGATGAGGTCGCCGGGTTGGAGCGTCACGACTTTGGAGAGATGTTCGATGATTGCTGGAACATCAAAAATCAGTTGTGCCGTCGTGCTGCTCTGGACAACGTGGCCGTTCAACTCCATTTGGATAGGCAGATCGGATAAATCGATCGATGATGCCGGCGCGATACACGGACCGACGGGGCCGAAGGTGTCGAACGTTTTCCCGAGCAACCACTGTCCGCCGGGACGACCCTTCTGCCAGTCTCGTGCCGAGACGTCATGGCCACATGTGTAGCCGAAGACGTACGCCAATGCGTCCTCGGCGGATACATTCTTCGCTTCACGCCCCATCACGACGACCAACTCCGCCTCGTAGTCCACTCGACTCGAGACGCTCGGTAGCGAAATTGAATCGCCATGGCCAATCAACGCCGAGTTGAACTTGCTAAAGACAACGGGCTCCGTCGGAATCGGGCTACCCGTTTCGATTGCGTGATCTCGATAGTTCAGACCAATGCAGAAGACTTTCTCTGGCGGCGGTACCGGAATCAAAAGTTGCGCAGGTGCATCGACCCAGTCGGCACTTTCGGCTGCCTGCGCGAGCGCCGGCAGGGAATAGTCGAACAGCTCGAACTCGCGCGGTGCGTCGGCCATCACCGTCCGCAGCGGACAAACCTGATGGTCACGGTAGAACGCATACTCGGGCTTCCCATCGGGTGCGGGCAATCGGCAGATCAGCATCAAGCGGTGTCACAAAAAGCGGAGCGAATTTCGAGATCTTCATCATTCGAACGTCATTGTTTGTTGCCCCGACGAGAAACGTAAGCCCGGTATCGCCGTTGCGCCCGTGCATTCAATCGCGGGCCTGATAGAATAGCGAGTCCCGCCTCCCCGCCTCTGCGATCCGTCATGATTCTGCGTTTTTGCTTTGCCGCGACGATTGTCACGTTCGCGGCCGTTCTACCAGCCGCCGACCTTCGCTTTGATCGCGACATCCGGCCGATCCTTTCCGACAAGTGTTTCTTCTGTCACGGACCGGACAACGAAAATCGCGAAGCCGATTTGCGTTTGGACATCGAAGAACTGGCCAAGGCCGATTCGATCGTTCCGGGTGACGCCGACGCCAGCGAGTTGGTGCGACGAATCTTGTCGAAAGACCCGGACGAAATCATGCCACCGCCGGGTGCGCACAAAGAACTGAGTGCCGACGAAATCCAACGGCTGACACAGTGGATTGATGAAGGTGCGGACTGGAGTGAGCACTGGGCATTCGGCAAGCCCGAGCCGTTCCCGATGGATGATCCCACCGACCCTTGGGTGGGCAACCCGATCGATGCGTACGTTCTGGCAGAATTGAAATCCAACGGCAAACGCGGTCTTCCCCAAGCCTCCCGCGAAAAGCTGATCCGCCGCCTTTCCTTCGATCTGACGGGATTGCCACCCACCATCGAGGAAGTCGACGCGTTCCTTGCCGATGACTCCGATGAGGCTTATGAAAAACTCGTTGATCGACTGCTCGGTTCATCGCACTACGGCGAGCGAATGGCGGTCATGTGGATGGACGCGGCTCGCTATGGCGATACCAGCGTGTACCACGCCGATGGCCCACGCGACATGTGGGCGTGGCGCGATGCGATCGTCAACGCTTACAACGACAACATGCCCTTCGATCAGTTCTCGATTCTGCAGCTGGCCGGCGATTTGATTCCCGACGCACCGCTGGAGCAAAGGATCCTCGCGGGATTCAATCGGAACAACGGCACAACGGACGAAGGCGGCGCGATCGCGGAGGAATATCGCATCGAATACGCCGTCGACCGAGTCAAAACGACGTCCACCGTCTGGATGGGACTGACGATGGAATGCGCCCAGTGCCACGATCACAAATACGATCCGATCACACAGGAAGAGTATTACAAGTTCTTCGCGTTCTTTAACGTCAGCAGCGACGGCGGAATGCAGACCCGCAAAGGCAACGCGGCTCCGACGATGGAGATCCCCGATCCTGAGAAACAGCAACAACTACCCGCGACACTCAAGCGGCTTGCCGCTGCGCGAGAACAACTGAAACAGCACCGGCGAAACTGTGAGTTCGAGTTTGAGCAATGGTTCGCCGGCGCCCGCTTTGCCGAGCCCGACGCCGCCCCGAGCGATCCGTTCATTCAGTTTCAACTTGAAGAGAACAAAGCAAGGGGACTCGTTGGTCAGGTCGACAAGCAGCGCAAGGGCAAGGTGCATGGCAAGAACCAATGGGTCAAGACACCGCGCGGCCATGGGCTCCGGTTCGACGGCGGCAACTACGCCGACCTCGGGGACCTCGCCAACTTTGAACGAGATCAAGCGTTTTCGTACGGCGGATGGGTCAAACCAAACAAGAACGCCCACGGCGCGCTGTTGGCACGAATGGATGACGCCAACGCGTTTCGCGGCTTCGACGTTCTTTGCGGCGACAGCCGAGTGGAGGTCCACCTGATCCACGCTTGGCCAGAGAACGCGGTCAAAGTCAAAACCAATCAAGGGCTCAAGCCTGAACAGTGGCAACACCTTTTTGTCACTTACGATGGAACCTCAAAGGCCAGCGGACTGAAGATCTACCTCGACGGCAAAGAACTCGAGTGGTCGATCGAGAGAGACGGACTCAGCGAAACGATCAAAACCGAACGTTCGCTGCTGATCGGCAGTCGACACCCCGGTTCCCGATTCAAGGGCGAAATCGACGAGGTCAGTGTGTTCGACCGCCGACTGACCGACGCGGAAGTCGCTGCACTCGCTGGAGCCTCGGCAATCGGGCCGCTGCTAGCGATCGAACCCGAAACGTTGTCGGACGATCAACTGGCCACTCTGAGAACGCACTACCTCGAGAACAAAGATCGTGATTACCCCAAACTGAAACAGGCTGTCGATCGATTGGTCGCCGAAGAAACGGAACTCAAGAAACCGCTGACGACGGTGATGGTGATGGGTAACCAGGAGAAGCCACGGGACACATTCATCTTGGACCGCGGCGCATACGATTCGCCAACGGATCGGAAAGTCGAACCCGGAACGCTGTCAGTTCTGCCGCCAATGAAAGAGGACTTGCCACGCAACAGGCTTGGTATGGCGAAGTGGCTTTTCCAAGACGATCATCCGCTGACCGCGCGGGTCGCCGTGAACCGCTACTGGCAGCTCTTCTTCGGCACCGGTCTCGTTGCGACGCCACAGGACTTTGGGGCACAGGGCGAATTCCCCTCGCATCCCGAGCTACTCGATTGGCTCGCGGTCGACTTTCGCGAAAACGGCTGGAACGTCAAACGACTGATCAAGCAGATCGTCATGTCATCGACGTACCGTCAACGATCGGCGGCCGAGCGAACGGCGTTCGAGGAAGACCCCAGCAACCGATCGCTCGCCCGTGGTCCCCGCTTTCGCTTGCAGGGTGAGTTCATTCGAGACAACGCCCTGTTCGTCAGCGGACTGCTGGTCGACCGTCTCGGCGGCCCCGGCGTCAAACCCTATCAGCCTCCGGGGCTTTGGAAAGAAGTCAGTCTGGGCGGGAATCCTCGCTTCGTTCAGGACAAGGGTGACAAGCTCTATCGCCGAAGTCTCTACACGTACTGGAAGCGATCGGCGCCGCCGCCTTCGATGCAGATTTTTGATGCACCGACGCGTGAAAAATGCACCGTCGCACGCGCGCGGACCAACACGCCACTCCAGGCGTTGGTCACCCTTAATGATGTTCAGTTCGTCGAAGCCTCTCGACACTTTGCGCGACGACTGCTTGCCATCGCGGCGAGCGACCGGTCGAGGCTGGAGTCTGGATTTCGAATGGTCACCGCGCGGCGTCCGTCAGACATTGAGGTTGATGTGCTTCAAGAAATCCTTCAAACCGCGTTGACTCGTTATGGGGCGGACGTTGACGCGGCCGAGAAACTGCTCGACGTCGGCGATTCCCCACGTGACAACTCACTGGACCCGTCGACACACGCGGCCTGGACGATCTTGGCCAGCTCCCTGCTCAATCTTGATGAAACGCTTACTCGCGAATAAGTCATGAACCCGATCGAAGAATATTCACGAGAGCTCACACGGCGACAGCTGCTTTCGCGAAGCCGTGGCTGCGTGGGCGCCGCGGCGCTCGCGAGCCTGCTGGGCCGCGATGCGTTGGCCAGCAGCGAGCGCGAGTCGCGGTCACTACCGGGCTTGCCCGAACTGCCGCATCACGCACCGACCGCAAAGCGGGTGATCTATTTGTTCATGGCGGGCGGGCCGAGTCACATCGATCTATTCGACTACAAGCCTGCGCTGCGCCAAATCCACGGAACCGAATTGCCGGACTCGATTCGCAATGGACAACGTCTGACCGGCATGTCGAGTGGCCAAAAGTCGTTTCCGTGCGTGGCGCCGATGTTCGAATTCAAGCGTTGGGGCGAGCGCGGCACCTGGGTCAATGGAGACCTGCTCCCGCACACGACGTCGATTGTCGACGATCTGACCATCGTGCGTTCGATGAACACCGAAGCGATCAACCACGATCCCGCGATGACTTACATCAACACCGGGACGCAGCAACTGGGGCGTCCCAGCATGGGTTCGTGGTTGAGCTATGGACTGGGAAGCCCTAACGATGACTTACCGGCCTATGTGACGATGATTTCGGTCGGCGCCAAACCCGGCCAGGCCTTGTTCGCGAGGCTCTGGGGCAGCGGTTTCCTACCGTCGAAACACCAGGGTGTTCAATTCCGCGGTGGCGGCGATCCGGTGCTCTATCTTTCCAATCCGGACGGCGTCGATGCCGCAACACGACGAAGTATGTTAGATGGCATTGCAAAGCTGAATGAGACTCGTTTGGCGGGCGTCGGTGATCCCGAGATCGAGACTCGGATCGCCCAGTACGAAATGGCCTACCGGATGCAGACGTCGGTGCCGGACCTGATGGACACCTCGGGCGAATCAGCGGCGACGTACGAGATGTACGGTCCCGACGTGAAGAAGCCGGGATCGTTCGCAGCCAACTGTCTGCTGGCGCGCCGCTTGGCCGAGCGTGGTGTTCCATTCGTGCAGCTGTTTCATCGCGGCTGGGATCAACACGGGAACTTGCCCAACGAAATCCGCAAGAATTGCAAGAGCGTTGATCAACCGGCGGTCGCTCTGGTCAAGGATTTGCGACAGCGTGGAATGCTGGACGACACGATCGTGATCTTCGGCGGCGAGTTCGGCCGAACCATCTACAGCCAGGGCAAATTGACCGAAAACAACCACGGCCGCGACCATCACGGTCGTTGCTTCAGCACGTGGGTCACCGGTGGCGGCTTCAAGCGTGGTTTCGACTACGGAGAAACCGACGACTACAGCTACAACATCGTGAAAGACCCGGTTCACATCAACGATTTCAACGCCACGATTCTTCACGCCCTCGGAATCGACCACAAGCGATTTAGCGTCAAGTATCAGGGACTCGACGCGCGACTGACGGGCGTCGAAGAAGCTCGGGTCGTCGGCGAGATCCTCGCTTAACGATCACCCGAGCGCGGAAGAGTCCGGCCGACATGGCCTTCGAGTGACATCGCGTTTGAGTGACCTGTGACCGTGCTTCTCTGTATCCCGCTACCGCGACGTCTCGGTATGATACGAAGTACCGGTCTGAAAAGTCGCGATCATCGACTACGTCCACACACTGAGATCCCTCCGATGAAATCCGTTTTGTACCTCCTGGTGATCACTCTCGGTTCGATCACTCTCGGTTCACTTGCGTACTCGGATGAGGCCACCGATTGGGACAAAAAGTACAAGCTGCTGCTCGAACAACGCCCGGACATTCGCAAGAAGGTCGAGAGCGGTGCGGCGAGCAAGGAAGATGTCATCGAGTGGATGCAAAAAGGCGGTGAGGCGAAAGAAAAAAAGGCCAATCGTTACTACGGGTGGAAACCCGAGGCGAAGGACCCGTCTGAGTTTCGGCCCAGCAAAGCGGAGCTGTTTTCGGGACCACAGCCCGGCGAGAAACTGACATCGTTCCGTGTCACTCCGATCCTCCCGCAAAGTGACGAAGATCATGACCCGGTTGAAGAAGCGGCGGGCAAGCCACTGTTGCTTATCTTCCAAGACCATTCCGGTAGCGGAATGAAGGGCCTGTTTTTGCTCTCGCCGATCTTGGAGACCATCGCCAAACGCTCCGAGAGCGGCTTGAAGACGTCCGTGGTGTTCCTCAGCGATGACCCCAACGAGTTGAAGGGACAGGAGCTCGCAAAGCGGACGGGCACCTATCGAATGGCGCATTCCCAAGACGGTCGCGATGGGCCAGGGAAGTTCGGGCTGGATCGCAACGTCAAGATGACGATCCTGGTGGCGGACGCCGAGGGCACGGTGAAGTACAACTTTCCGTTCCTTCAGCCAATGCTCTACCCGGACCCGCACGTCGTTGGGGCGTTGGCGGAGATCATCGGTGAAGACCGCAAGACACTCGTTGGCTGGTTGGAAGAATACTCGAAGTAAACGAGCGACGAGTCACTTTCGCCGTCGTTTGATCGTCTCAATGTTCGATTTCGTTCCGTCGACGTACTCGAGTTGAATCGCCATGAAGTCCACCTCCGGGACTTCGAAACCGCGATAATACTCGTCAAAGTTGTCATCGTTGTAGTCTTCGGTCGGAAGCTTGCGTTCTCGGTCCAGTGACCGATGATCGAAGCTGTATCGCATCGATTTGATCGCACGCCATTGGTTGAGTAGATCAAGGTAGATCGTGCCGTCTTCGTAGAAACGTATCCACTCACGAGGGTCCGCTTTCAGTTTGCTCAGCGCGATCTCCGTGCGACGCGCGTCGGGGTCAAACGGATAGTCAAACGGTCCCTGTAGGACGCCCCGCCCGTCGACGTACTTGACCGAAACGGTGATCGGTTCGCTCGGTTCCACCAGATCAAATCGATAGTTTGGACACGGTTTGCCCGTCCGATGGTCGATGTTGCTGATGCCGGGGATCGGCTTGGTCGCTTGAAACTCGGATCCTTCTCCTTCGCGGTACCAGATTTCGGTGCAGCGTTCGGCGATGTTCAGGAAGAACATCCACTGTTCGTCCTTCAGCGGCTGCACAACCGAAAACGTCACGGGATTCTCCAAAACACTCTCGGCAACCCCCGCGGACGTGCTCACCAGACGCGATCTGGCTTCCTCCATCATTCGGATGGCTTTGCGCTGATCGAGAAAATGGCGGACAAGTTGTCCCTGATCGCTGAGTTCGAGAAAACGCTTGAGCAGGCGTTTCTCCTCCCGGATCTCGGCGAAGGTCTGCGGACCTAAGCTGGCACGCGAGAATTCCTTGCTTAGGTAGTAGTAGGCGGGGGCAAAACGCTCGTTCGTTTCAACGATCGCTCGCAACCTTACTTCCCGTTTCGGCGGTGATTCAAGCAGTGCGACAACGAGCGTCCGCGCGGGAGCGACGGTGTTGCCGGGCAGCATCATGACCGTGTCCCGCGCACCAGCGATACCTTCCTGCAGTTTGAGCAACTCAACAAATCGCAGGTGTGGATCGACGAGTTGTATTTCGGTGGCTGCGAAGTAGTCGAGAAAGGCTTTCCGCGCCCTGCCGTAGTCGCCTTTTTCACAGTAAATGCACGCATTGTGATAGTGGTCGCCCGGCGTCCTCGGCTCCGAAAGGGCCGCGGGGACTTGGATCGAACGGAACTGCTCGCGTAACTCGCCGAGCGTGTCCGCGATCTGTTTTGTGTGACGTTCAATGCCGACGTTGGAGGCGGCGATTGACTCGACCGAATCTTTGGTCGTCGATCCATCGATGGACGTCGCCGTGCCCGGGTCTTTAACGATGCTTTCCGGCGCGGCCTTGTCCACACCCATGCCATGTGACCCATCGAGTGCTTGCGCCGAACCCAGCACCGGCGCCGAACTCCCGCCCAGCGTCTGCGGCCTGAATCCACCCAGCGTCTGCGGCCTGAATCGGCCCGCCGTCTGCGGCCTGAATCGGCCCGCCGTCTGCGGCCTGAATCGGCCCGCCGCCTGAGGCCTGAATCGGCCCGCCGCCTGCGGCCCAGTCCCGCTCAGCGAGTCGCGTTGGTCGTCACCGAGCGTTTGCGGCTGAACGACCGCCGCGAGTTTCGAATTGGTTGTGCCCGTCGACGGATTTGTTTGGGCGTTCATCGATCGAAACGAATGCGGGACGCTCGAATCGGAGAGCGCGTCCTGGTTCGGTGTCGGAACGTTGGCCAAAGGTCTGGTCTTGGTTTGGCGAGGGGCTGCGTGGAGCGCCGTCTGCTGCCCGGGGGTGGGACGACTCGAAACGCGAGTCATGACCGGCGAGCCATCTTGCTTCGCTGCACCGTCGATTGCGTCGGACTCCTGAGACAGCAACCATGCAACACCGACGAGCAAGAATGCCACGGCAACGCCGATGCCCGCTAGCCTGCTGTAATCGGGTGACTTCGTCTTTGAACGCCACTTCGGCGACTTGGGGGCGTCGTCGGTTGTGCGATGATCCACGCTGCGAACGAGTTCCTTCAACTTGTCGTCGTCTGCCCAGGGTTGCATTAGCTCGACCACCTCCTGGGGAGAACCAGGGCGATCCGCGGGCGACTTGGACATCATCGTTGCCACCGCATCGGCGAGTCCGGCAGGCAACCGGCGACAAAGTGACTCCAAGTCTTCCGGCTGTTCATGCGCGTGGGCGACAAGTTTGGCGGTGTACGTGCTGTGCTCCGGCCCGGAGAACGGGGGTTGGCCCGCGAGAAGCGTGTAAAGCGTGCACCCAAGGCTGTAGATGTCCGCGCGAATGTCAACGGAGTGAAACTGATTGACTTGCTCCGGCGCCATGAAGTCAGGCGTTCCCATGACCGCGTTGGCGGAAGTAATGTCGGCCCGCGAGCTGTCTTGCCTGAGCATCGCGATTCCGAGGTCGAGGATCTTCACGCGGCCCTGCCGCGTTAACATGAAGTTCGAAGGTTTCACATCGCGATGAACGAGCTGGTTCTCGTAGAGGTGCTGCAATCCGGCGGCCGCTTGGGACATCATTTCGCAAGCGGCGCCTGGATCGATTCGCTTTTCTAATGCCAGCAGTTCCTCTAGGTTGCTCCCTTCGATGTATTGCATGGCGATGAAGAAGACGCCGTCACTGTGACCGGCATCCGTTGCGAAAACGATGTTGTCGTGCTCCAGCCTTCCGATGGCCACCATCTCGCGTTGAAAGCGTTTCAGCAGCGACTGGTCCGATGAAAGTCGCGGAGGCAACACTTTCACGGCCATGCGGCGCAGCAGATTCGTGTGTGTGGCGAGGTAGACGGCACCCATCGCGCCACGTCCGATCTCACGATGAATCGCGTACGGCCCCAGCTGTTCTGGGATCGCGCTCACATCGCCGGGTGGGGTCGAGTCCGCGTCGGGTTGCTCTGCGGGGTTCATCGTCCTCGATGTGGGAGCAAGGTCCCCAGGCGGCGGATTCATCGCAAGTGTCTCATTTTCCCAGTCGAATGCGTCAAACAGTGAAATATGTTTCACAGCTTTGGGCCGGGCTCGATCGCAGTCGATTTTGTCCGGACGCAGGTTGCGATGGTGCGAGCGTTGACGGTTGTCACGCGACAATGGTCGTCGTCTTTGCGCCAACGTCCGCAAACCCCCGACGGCCGGCGGGAGATGACTCGTCGCTGCCACAATGCCCCTCGCGTGGAATTCTTCCGCCGTTTTGGCAAAGCTTCGCCGGCGCATCGACATTTGTTCGGCGGGTCCAATAAACTCAAGGCTGAGCGGACGTGCGCCGCTTCCATTTGAATACCTGCATCCCGTTTGATTGACGTACAAGCGAAGATGAAACGCATCGCGGCCCCCCTCCTTCTCGCCCCACTGATTTGGCTGTTGTTCGGCGGCGCTGTCGTGTTTGCGGAAGTGACGCGGCAAGTCGATTTTGCGAACGATCTGATCCCATTGCTGACAAAGAACGGTTGCAACGCCGGTGCCTGTCATGGTGCGGCAATCGGCAGAGGCGGATTCAAGCTGTCGCTGTACGGTGGGGACTCGGATTCCGATCACACGGCGATCGTCAGACACCTGCGGGGGCGACGGGTCAATTTGCGCCACCCCGAAGAGAGTCTGTTGTTGCTGAAGCCATCGGAGCAGGTGGATCACGGTGGAGGAGTCGTCTTCGACGAAGACAGCGAAAGCGCGCAACTCTTGATCGAGTGGATTCGCGCCGGAGCACCGAAAGCTTCACCACGAACACTTGAGCACGTCGAGGTCACCCCCAAAACGCACGTGGCCCAATCGCTCGCCGAACCGATCGACTTGCGTGCGGTGGCTCATTACTCGGATGGGTCCAAACGTGAGGTGACGAAGTGGACGATCTTTTCCGCCGAAGATCCCTCCGCCGTCACGGTCCTCGATTCACAAGCGACTCAGATGCGACGTGGCCGACACTTGGTCATCGCTCGCTACTTGAACCATGTGGTGCCGATCGAGTTGATCGTTCCGCTGGCGAATTCGGGCGTCGCAACGAAGGAGTCGACCAGCGGAAATTACATCGACACCGAGATCGCTCGGACGCTCGCAACTCTGGGACTGAAACCATCGGTGGGGATCGATGACGCGACGTTTCTACGACGTCTCACGCTTGATCTGACTGGACGACTGCCAACGATCGAGCAGGCGGAATCCTTTTCTGCCAGCCAGGATCCAGAGAAACGCCGTCACCTGATCGATGATTTGCTCGATTCAGCGGAATTCAGCGAGTACTGGACGCTACAACTGGCAAAGCTACTGCGTTTGCGGTCGCTCCCCAACGAGCCGCAAGCAACGGCCACCTACCATCGATGGCTTTCAAAGCAACTTCGCGACGACGCGAGCTATCGTGACATCGCTCGCTCGTTGATCACGTCCCAGGGGGACTCGCACAAAAACGGACCGCCCAACTTTCATCGAACAGCCCCCAATCCGCGCGAACAAGCGGAGTTTGTGAGCGAGTTATTTATGGGGTCGCGACTACGTTGCGCGAACTGCCACAACCATCCGCTCGATCGTTGGACGCAGGATGACTATCACGGGCTCGCGGCGATCTTTGCGACACTGCAACGTGGGCGAGTCATCCGCGACCGGCCATCAGGAAAGACGGTCCATCCGCGAACCGGCCAGGCGGCGATCCCCAAGTTGCCCGGTGAACCCTTGATGGAAGACGCGGGCATCAATCGACAATCACTCGCGGATTGGTTGACATCACCGGATAACCCGTACTTCGCGAAAGCCCTCGTCAATCGACTGTGGAAGCGGATGATGGGACGCGGCCTGGTCGAGCCGGTCGACGACTTCCGTGACACCAACCCGCCGACGCATCCGGTTCTGCTTGATCGACTCGCGAAGGACTTTATCGACGGAGGCTACTCGCTCCGCCATTCCTTGAAGGCGATCGTGACCAGCGAGGTTTATGCGCGAAGTGCTGTCGCCAACGAATACAATCGTGATGACGATCGCTTTTATTCGCGTGCACTCACCCGCCCCCTCGAGCCAGAAGTCCTGGCGGATGCGATCAGCGACGTCCTCGGCGTTTCCGAACGGTTCGGCGAGCAGCCGCTGGGGTCGCGCGCGGTGGCTCTCATCAGTCCGTCCACGCCTTCGCGCACGTTGGACATCCTTGGCAGATGTGATCGTCAGGAGTCCTGTGAGAGTACACTGCCAACGGTCAGCGGCTTGACTCAGAAACTACACCTACTTAACGGGCCGTTGCTTAACGCACGCCTTGCGGTCAAAAACGGCCGCTTGAACCGGCTCCGTCAACAAGGCAAGGGACCCACGGAAATCATCGAGACTTTCTATGTCGCAGCCTTCGCCCGCAAACCGACTTCCGAGGAGGCGGAGTATTGGACCGAAGAAGTCGACGCGGCAGACGACCCGCGGTCTTTCGTCGAAGACTTTGTTTGGGGGCTGATGACGAGTCGTGAGTTTGTCACGAACCACTGAGGAGCCTCCCGTGACAGCGCCCCGACGCAACCCAATTCCGCTCATTCTGTTTACGTTCGCATTTCTCGCCTCTTCCCAGCTGGTCGCGCAAGACGCCGCGGAAGAACGGAGCGAATGGGTCCGCGAGCTCGATGAGGAATTGCGTGACGCGCGAGGCAACGCCGAGCGGTTGCAAGGCCGGCTGGATCACGCACGTCGACGAATCGAATTGCTGAGCCGGATGCGCAAGCTGGCCATCGAAGCGCAAAAGACGGAAGCGCGACTCGAGCAAGCGGAAAGACGCGATGATGATGACGCGATCGAAGAGCTCGAAGGAGTGATGCTCGAGATTGAGGTGACAGGTGAAACGTTGGAGCGGCGGATGCGGCTTCATGAGCATCGCGGCGAGATCCATGAGCTACGCCGCGAACTTCCTCGTGAGCAGTTGCTGCCTCTCCGAAAAGACTTGGATCGACTGCTTGAAAAGGCGGAAGAAGTCGAATCGCAACTTGAGTCTTGGACCCAAGCACGTTTGGAAGAGGAT
>JBCBLJ010000586.1:0-5411 GCA_038520195.1 Planctomycetota bacterium | reverse complement strand
CCGCATCGTAGACATCGAAGTCGGGTACCTCGCCTTTCCGCAGCGCCTGAACCAGCCGATAGTCCTCCAGATAGTCCCCGCTTCGTATCTCGTCCGCGAGCCTGAATCCATCGGCCGCGATAGGCGTGTTTGCCGCTTTGTCTTCAATCCATTTCCATAGCGGATGATCGTACTGCTGTGAATACTCCCTTCCGCTTCGCCACTTGTACTTGTGATGGGGGCCTTTGTACGGATGAGTGGCTTTGGGATTATCGATTCCGGGAGTCAAATCGCGTGATTCGAGCGACACACTGAACTGTGGAAATCCTCGCACGATCCCTCGAGTTCCTTGCACAAGATTGATTCGGCTGTACGGTCTTGGCAAATCCGTATCGTGCTTGAGCATCAATGACTCGCCGTTGGCTAGCTGGATGAGACTGCTATTGATGTCACCGTTGATATAGTTTCGTTCGCGATAGGGATGTCCATTGGGCAGATGTTCCTTCGCGTAGAGGTTCATTCCGCGTGCCTTGGAACTCATGGAAACGATGTATTCCATGCGATTGCCTCGGCCGAGATTAAAGTTCCAGGCGAGCGGCCCGAGTCCGTGAGTCGGATAGAGATTGCCATTGCGGTTGGCATGATGCTTCCCGAGCCACAATCCGTCACCATAGTCGCGGATCTTCAGATACCGCGTGTCATGCATGTAACCGGCTTCTCCATGAATTAGCTCGCCGAGCACACCTTCGCGGACCATTCGCAGGACCATCAGCTCGTCGCGTCGATAGTTGACGTTCTCCATCATCGAAAGATGTTTTCCGGTGGACTCGGACGTGTCGACGAGCTTCCAGCAGTCCTCGAGCTTGATCGCGGCCGGGATTTCAGTCGCAGCGTGGCTCCCTCCGTTCATTGCCGCCAAACAGATGGGCACGTGCCATTCCCATGGCGTTGCCGTGTAAACAAGATCCAACTCCTCAGTTTCACACATGCGTTTAAAGTCATGCTCGCCTTTGGTGTAGGCAACTGGCGTCCGTAGCCCAAGCGTCCTGCATACGTCCTGAGTCTTCCGGCAAGGCCCTTCCAGGATGTCACAGACCGCGACGAGGTCGACGCCCTCGATGTGTAACAGATTCCGCACGTGTTGCCAGCCTTTCACCCCAACGCCGACAAAGCCGACGCGCAGTCGTTCGATCGCGTCTGGCGCGGCTGCCTGGGAGACGCCCGCATACAGGGCCGCCGCCGCAGAAGCTTTCATTACATCCCGTCGTTTCATTGCCTCGACCTGGTCCTTTCGTGGAAACCGCCCCGGGGTAAACCATACTGTCTGGTCGGCTTCCTAGGAGTTACGAATGCCCGTAACCGCGACGTTTCTGTGCGTGGGGGCACTCGCCAGGGTGCTATGATCTTGGCGTGAAACCCGCAAAGTCTTTACGAGTCACGACCCTCGCGTTCTTGCTCATATTCGCGCGAAACGGTCCAGCATACGCCGATCTATGGGAGCTACTGAATCCGAAACTGCGTGAGACGCGACAGAGTCGAATCCGTTCGCTCCGTGAAATTGAATCGCTGGGCGAGATGAAGATCGGGAACTCGTGTGAACAGATCGGCGCACAGTTTCACATGCTAGAGGTGACGCCAACGACGCCGCCATTTGTGCAGATCGATTTTGGTTACGCCCGAGTCTTGGACACAATTGTCGTCGTTCCCGCGGTAACTGACTTCAGCGCGCAAAGCGACCGCAGCTATGCCTTCCCTGCCGCATTCCGAGTGGATGTGTCCGACGACCAAGATTTTTCATCCTTCGCGCCAATCGCGTCGATTGATGAGACGAAAGTCGAAAGCGAACACGGGTTGCCAATCGTTATTCGTTGCAATGCTCGGGCACGCTATCTTCGGCTGACGGTCCAGCGGCTCGCACGCGTGGCCGATCGTTGGACCTACGCTCTTGGTGAACTCATGGTGCTCGACGGTAACCGGAACATCGCGATCGGCGCCCCCATCACCGGGGACCTACCCGAACTCGACGGGGCCTATTCATCGCCAGACGATCCAGACGATGAAAAATGGATGATGGTGGACCTGGGCAAGAGCATGCCGCTGCAAGAAATAAGACTCCATCCGATTCACGCACGACAGGGAAATTCACTGCCCGGCTATAGTTTCCCTCGGCGATTTCGAGTTCATCTTTTTCGCGAACCGGATCTGAGTGATGGCGTCGTGGTGTTCGATTCGGCGGACGTTCCATTTGAAAACCCTGGCTCGAATCCGGTGTCATTGCTGTGCCCAGATGTTTCTGCCCGCTTCGTGCGGGTGAGCTGCGTCGAGTCTTCGGATCTCGATCCCGAGCGAATGGGGCTTGCGGAGATATCGGTGTACTCGAGCGGTCGCAATGTCGCGACCAACGGGCTGGCGACGATGAATGGTAGGACGGGCGACCGCGGTCCGGAACTGTTGATCGATGGCTATGGCAGTTATGGTCGACTCATTGATCTTCCCGAATGGGTTGAACGCTGGGATCGGTTGCGAATCTCGAGGTCGCAGCTCGCTGATGCGGACAGCAGAATCGAGTACGAAGAATCGACAGCCAAACAAAGAGGCATTTGGGCCGCCAGTCTCACGTTGCTTTTGATGGCTAGCTCGATCGGCGTCGTCGGTGTGCTCCGGCGACGGGGGGAAAGGCTTGGACGGGACCGCTTTCGGAGGCGGCTCGCGCAGGACTTGCATGACGAAATCGGTAGCAACCTTGCTGCGATCGCTCGGTTAGGTGAACTCGCCGAACTCGAGAGTCGAGATGACCAGTCCAGACAGGACTGGAAATCAGCTCGACAGCTCGCACTTGAGTGTGCCGACTCGATGCGTGAAACGCTGTGGCTTCTTGGCGGCACTGAAAATGGTGGCGACTTTTGCGCCCGCCTCCACAGCACCGCGACACGAATGTTGCCGCATGTTGAACTCGATTGGCATCAGCCGGATCAGCCCCCGCAGTTCGCAAACCAATCCGACGTGTCACGTCAGGTGTTCCTGATGTTTAAGGAAGTGATTGCGAACATCGCGAAACACTCCAGCGCGGATCGAGTTGATGTGCGGATCGAATCGGCCCCTTCGTTCCGACTGACCGTGCGGGACAACGGCGTTGGCATGGCGTGTGATTCGGTGAGCGGAATGGGACTTCGGAGCATTCGCGAACGATCAAGCAAGCTTGGAGGACAGTTTTCTCTTGAATCGGAACTCAATGAGGGAACAACCATCGTCATCGAAGCGCCAATTTAGCAGTGCCCTACCCGATGATTTTCCTTGTGAAAACGTCCGTTCGAGGATTAGGTCAGTCATGAATGTGATCTGGATCATTGAAGACAATCCGGCCTTCCGAGCCTCAACCACTCGCGGGCTCGAGGCGGCAGAACTCCAATGTGAAGCCATCGCGTTCTGCTGCTGTGAAGACGCGATCGTGCACCTTGATGAAGGGAAGCTCCCCGATGTTGTTCTCATGGATATCGGACTCCCGGGCATGGACGGAATTGACGGCATCGGCGAAATTAAACAACGCCATCCCGAATGCTCGATCCTGATTCTCACCGTTTTCGAGGATGACGACAAAATATTCCGAGCGCTGAAGGCGGGCGCCTCTGGCTATTTGTTGAAGTCCGAGTCGATTTCCAAGGTCAGCGAAGCGATCGAGTTGGTTCTCCAGGGTGCCGCTCCAATCAACCCGCGCGTTGCCAGTCGCGTGCTTGCGATGTTCACTGAGACACGACCCTCTACCGAAGACTACGGATTAACGGATCGAGAACTAGCCGTTCTCGACTGCATGACCCGAGGGCTTGTGCGGAAGCAAACGGCGTTGAAACTGGGGCTCAACATTCACACCGTTGACTACGTCATGCGACGCATCTACAAGAAACTGCATGTCAATGGCGCGACAGAGGCCGTTGCGTTGGCCGTTCGTGATCGACTCCTGTGAACGGTAACGAAAAGGCCGCTGTTTCCCTCGACTGGTCATAGGGAACTGTGGCGCACCTGCAGACGTAGTGGCTCAATAACCGCCGGAGTTTCTGTTCAAAGCAGCGCGATAGAGGGCATTCCGGTTCTCACTCAAGTCTTGAATTCGAGACGGTGGGCATGCTTTGGCACGTTTCGAATCAGCCCGGCACGAGTCGGTCAGAAGGCTCCGACAGCGGCAAGGACAAGGGGACATCCCCGATCGCGACGCATGCCCGAGAATTCTATCGAGGACCGCGACCTTGCGGGGCTGGACGATCAAACGACCGATTGAGCGCATTCAATAAGCCGTCTCGTCTGTTGTTTCAGTCCGCTCGCATGCTTCATGCCGACGATGCGTTTCCAAAGAAATGTCAAGGGACCCTTAATCTCGATGCTGACTCGAATCTCCGTCTGGTTTTGAACGCGGGAAAGTGAGTGCGTTGTCCTCATTCTTGCCAGCGGCAGAAAGCAGAGGTCCGTATACTGCTTCGGAGGAACCAAGGTTTCGATCTGTAGCTTGAGACGCGGACCACTCCTCGGAGTCAGAAAGAACACTTTTCCTTCGCCAGGAGAGCCTTCAATTTCGATGGATTCGATTTGCCGATCGATCTGGGGCCAATTCTGAACGTCCACAAGAGGAGACCAAAGCCGCTCAGGGCTAGCCGAAGTGAACTCGCTGAAATCATACTTCCACATCTCTCGCTCCGCTGGGAAAAGTGTCAACGTTGTTGACAATATAACGACGACCGACGAAACGTCAACATCGTTGACAATATGAGTGATGAATATGAACGATCAGGCACCGCCCCTCATTGCACTTCTGTTCGAAAAGCAACGGCTGCTGGACCACGAGCTGCTTCGCCGGCTCGAGAGGGCGGGATGGAACAATCTCACACGAGCGCAGTCGCTCGTGTTCGGCCAACTGGATGCCGGTTGCACTGGGATCTCGCAAATCGCGGAACGGTTAGGCGTCTCGCGCCAAGCTGTGCATCGGACCGTCGTGGAACTCGTGGATTCGGGCTATCTAGACATTACGGCGGACACAGCAAGTCGTCGTACGAAGATGCTCTCGCTGACGAAGAAGGGAAAACGCGTGCAGGCTGACGCGAGGAGTGTCTTCGCTGAAATCGAAGAGGAGCTCATCGGAACGCTAGGTGTCTCAAGAGTTTCGAACTTACGAAAGGTGCTGCTCTCCGACTGGGGGTTCTGACGGGCGCCATGATTTTGCGAGAGGGCAGATCAGAATCGACGTCGACCAGCTGACTCTCAAGGGAATGGTCATTCAAACCGAGAGTTTTGTCCTTCCGACGAACCGGGTTGCCCCGCAACAAGTGGCGACGCGTCAAAGAGGCCCCACTCGCGAAACAACGCTATTCGCTCGAAAACGGCTCAACTCGCCCGTCGGACAGCCGTATGGCACGTTGGCCTCGAGCGGCGACTTCTTCGTTGTG
>JBCBLJ010001059.1:0-2296 GCA_038520195.1 Planctomycetota bacterium | reverse complement strand
GTGAGCGTTGCGGAATTCCCGTTGTTCGCGAGTTCATCGCCGTCATCAATGTAGCTGTCTTCCAGCGCGCCAAAATCACGTGGTTGGTAGGGAACAACCACAATGGTCACGTCCGTTTCGCCAGATTCGAGATAGCCGTTGTTCGCGCGATAGGAGAATTGGTCGCTGCCGGTGAAGCCGGCGTCAGGCGTGTAGACAAACGATCCATCAGGACTCAACGTCAGGGAACCGTTAGAGGGCATTTCTATGGGGGACACAGTCAACGACTGGTTATTCGGATCCGAATCATTTGCGAGCACTCCGGCGTTGGAGGCGACGGACAGTACAAATCCGCTGTTTGCGGCGAGGTAGGAATCGGCCTGTGAAACGGGCGGATCGATGATGTACTCGCCGGTCAGAACGAGTTTCGGTCGATACTCGCTGTTCGCGTGCTCGCGACTCGCGACGTGTATGTCGCGGTAATCCGTTGAACCCAGTGCTATCGAAACACTGGATTCTCCCGCATCGACAGCCGCACGAACAAGCGCGGTAATATCCACCGCGTAGGTTGTATCAATTGAGCTGATGGAAACTTGTCCTGAAACCGTCTCTCGCAACGGTGCATTACTCCAAGTCGTAAGCTGCTCGGACCACGAGTTGTCTGACACAGCGTGTGCTACGATCGAATGGTTGCCGATCGTATGATTTTCCAACACGGTGAACTTGGCGATCGCATTGATTGTCTCACCGACCACGGATCCAATCTCGAACTTGAGATAGGCATAAGCCTCCTCGTTGGCTCCATCGTCCTTCGCGACCACGAGAGACGATGCGTCACCAAAACCGCTCGTTGGTAGGTTCGAGTCAACATAGGTGTCGGCACTGACGCGATACTCCAGGGGTTGGTACGGAACAACCGTGAGCGTGACGGACTGTTGCGCTGTTTCAAACCCATTGGAAACCTGATAGATGAAAGTGTCGGTTCCCACAAACTCGTTTTCCGCCGTGTAGGAGAACGAGCCGTCTCCGTTGATCGAAACCACGCCATTGGCCGGCGCAGTGAAGAGCGACGCCGTTAGTGGCTGCCCCTGGGCATCGGTATCGTTCGCAAGGACACCATTGGCTGCGTCGACCGACACGGTGAAACCCCCGTTGGCAGTCTTGTAGGTGTCGGACTGCGTTGTTGGTGGAGACAGCGAATAGTCACCGATCAGTACTAGTCGAGGTCGAAACCCGGCGTTGCTGTGTTCGCGACTCGCGATCCGCAGGTCGTGGTAGCTAGACGAATCCAGCGCGATCGAAGTGATTGTGTCACCCGCATCGAGCGAACTACGGACAAAACTCGTAACATCGACCGAGTGAACAGTGTTCAATGCTCCCGCGTTGACCTGCCCAAGCAGCGCATCCCTCGATGGTGCGCTGACCCAATCGAGGGTGCTTTCCATCCAACTATCCTCACTGACGCTTCTAGCGGTGATAGCCGGCGTTCCGGCCGAGTCATTTCCGATAAGCGTGAACTCAAGTTCGGCGCGAATGGTATCTCCAGAAAGCTGCCCCATGTCAAACTTGAAGTACGGGTGTGCTTCCTCGTTGTCACCGTCGTCCGCAGCGACGGTGAGGGCTGAAGCCGAGCCGAAGTTAGTTGTTTCCGATGCATCGTCGATGTACGCATCCGCAACCGCCACGTACTCAAGTGGCTGGAAGGGCACCACCTCAATCGTTACTGTCTCATCAATCGACTCTCCACTGTTGGCAGCTTGGTACACGAACGAATCCGTACCAATAAAGCTCGAATCGGCGGTGTATGAGAACGAACCATCTGGGTTGAGAGTCAGCGTGCCGTGAGCCGGACCCGCTACCAGGGATGCTGTCAATGGCTGACCGTTCGGATCGACGTCGTTGCTGAGAACTCCATCCGCCGAGCTTACTGACAATGCAAAACCTCCGTTCGCGGTCTTATACGAATCGGAGGCTGGGACGGGGGGATCCAGGGCAGCTTCTGCTTCGACAATCAATTGTGGTCGGTATGCAACGACGCCGTATTCCGAACTCGCTAGACGAACGTCTTCGACGTCCGTGGTATCGATCGCAAATGAAACGGCGGTGTTCCCTTGGTCGACCTGCCCACTGACGTAGGAAGTTACGTTCACTGAACGTCGCGAATTGACAGACCCAACCTGCGTCGAACCGATGACGCTCCCGCGCGATGGAGCATTATTCCACGTGATCGAACTCTCGCTCCAAGATGTATTCGAGACTGGGCGCACTCGAAGGTATCGACTGGGATTCCAACCATGGATGACCGTGAATTCAAGCC
>JBCBLJ010000354.1:0-8141 GCA_038520195.1 Planctomycetota bacterium | reverse complement strand
GTCTGGTCAAAGATCTTCCGATACTTCTTCTTGCCGGTCAGTCGATGCATCACCAGCATCGCCACCAGGGCTTCGCTTTGTGTCCACCACTCCTTCTTTCGATCATCGGAGGGCTCGCCCAGCGGCCCTGAGTAAAAGAATCCTCCGTGTTCCTTGTCGTAGCCGTGCTTCATTGAATAGCCGCAGATCGCTTCAGCCCACGATCGCAAAGCCTGGCGCGACCCATGCAATGCCTGATGTGCGTTCAAAACGAGCCAACTGCATTCGACGTCGTGCCCATAACTTGCTCTCAAGTTTCGTTCGCTGCGGATCAGGGACCAGTCTTCCTTCCAACCGTCGAGGTTACAGGGCAACCAGGGATACCGAACCGTCGTCGTGTTGATGGTGATCAGCTCTCCTAAACGCCGCCCAACCAAGTCGTTTTGGGTTTCGCGGTAGAGTTCCGCAAAGGCCTCCAGAAGGTGAAGATGCGAATTGTAGGTCTTGGTGCCAACCGCACCAACAATGCCGGGCTGTGCCGTATCGGTCACCAGGCTCCAGTCCGCAAAGAAGTATTCGCGATAGCCGCCGTTGGTACGGTCATAGGCATGCTCCTCCAACACCGTGAACAAATTCATCGCCTGTTCGAGGGGAGCCTCGTTTCCAGTTGCCCGATGATATTCCACCAAGCCATAAATCACGAATGCGTTGGGGTAAACGTGCTTGTGCGTGTCCAGCGGCCGGCCGTCCTGATGCGTTTTAAGAAAGTAGCCGCCTCGCTCAGGATCAAGGAAGTGCTTTCGCAGGAATTCATATCCAGAGGCTGCGGCATCCAATGAGGCCTCTCGCTCGATTCCCCGCGATGCCAACGCGCTGAAGAACCACAGCTGTCGCGCTTGAAGGGTGAGAAACTTCGCGCCTCCCACGAATCTGCCTTGCGCATCGACTTCTTCGTGATAGCCCCCGAATTCTTGGTCAATCGAGTGGGGCAGGTAAAACTCGACGAGTGAACGCTGTAGCAACTCCCGGCAGAGCCGAGGGCTCGGAACGCTATCGATCGCTTGCGCAAAAAGTGGCGACGAAAACAGAGCGGTGAGAACCAGTAAGGCTGTCTTTTGCACGGTCAGATCTTGGGGCGTCGTAGTGGCGTTCGAAGGTACAAGAGAAGACTGCGTGGTCACAGACAACACGCGGCGTCGAGTTACATCATGTCGAGTTTCATGGGGTGAACTGTACCATTTGCCGAATTGCAGGGCCGCGAAATTGGCGGTGACCACGGGTGCCAGCACTATCCCTGAACGGTGCGAATTGATCAGAAGGCCGAATTCGGAGGGCTCCGTACTTCGAAAGAGCTACGATTCCTCGCTCGCGCTGGACGATCAGCGGGGGCGCGGAGGCGGAGTGCTGATCGAAGAATAAATCCCCACGCAAATCATCGGTGAACGTGGTCAGTCTCTCTCGCTGGTCACGTAGGTCACGATACCGATTTGTGCGTGGCTTGAAAGCTGCCCGAGTTCGACGCGCTTTGCGTAGAACTTGCGATCATCACCCAGCTCGGTGACGCTTGACGCTGGGTCGAAGAGACTTTGCAGGGCAGGAAACTCCTCGGTCACGAGTAATTCGCCCTGGACTTCCACGAATCTTCCTCGACGGAAGTCCATCTCGATAAAGCCTTCGGCGTCGGTGATGTAGACATTCACATATTCGGGCGCGATCGCGGGCAGGAGACTCTGCAGTCGCTCCCGCAAGTCCAATTCGATCGCGTTGATGCCGAAGAATCCACCCCGAGCGTCGTAGACGGCGGAGACGCCACTGAGGACCAGCGGCGATCGATGATTGGTCGGAATGTCGTCGGACAGCTGATCGTTGGTGATCAAGAACGCCGCACCGGGACGCAACAGCTCAAAGAAGTCCGATTGGCTACCGTCATCCGAGCTGGACGTGCGAAGTTGGAGATCGGGTACTCGCATCGCGCGTTGTCCGGCCGAAACCCGCTCGGATCGAACCAGTTCACGAAGTTCGTTGTTTTCCTCACGCTTGCAACTGACCATCATCAAATACGCCGGGTTCGCATCGAGGAATCCATCGAAGAGATTCCCCTGACGGTCGAGCCAGTCCTCCGTGGACGCGGGGGTGCCCTGCGGCTTCGCCGCCACGACGATCGGGGTTTCCGTAGAGTCCCCTGACACCACATTGATGTCTGCCGAATGGGATTCGGTGATCGCTGACATCAACGGCAGGTCTGTCACGAAGTGGAGGTCGCGTTCAAGTGCGTGAGCCTCGAAGAGAACGTTGACTTCCAGGTCGTGTGCCGTTTCGATGGCTGAAGCGTGTCGAGCGGCGACAAAGCGTTGCTGGCCGGCGCGTGCCGTCAGACCGACCGCGATGCAGGCGATCAGCACAAGGGACGCGGAGAGCATCGCCATCTGTGCCAGGGTCGGATGGCGTTCCATCCAACGCGAGAACCGTCGCTTCAGGGGTGCTTCATAGGCTTCGACCGGAGCACCCGCCATGTAGCGTTGCACTTCTTCAGCCAACTCCACCGCCGATTGGTATCGCCGATAACGTTGTCGCGACAACGCTTTGCTACAGATCGCGTCGAGCTCCGGCGGTACGCCATTCTTTCTCCCGTGAGGCGGCACAACATCGTCAGCCACGATCCGGGTCAAAAACTGCTCCCGCCCCATGACGGAATCCGTCGATTGCTGAACCGCCTGATGCGGACCGACGCCGGTGAGAATGGCATACAAGATCCCTCCCAGGCCATAGACGTCCGTGAGCGTGTCAACGTCTTCCAGTCGACCGGCGGCCTGTTCCGGTGCCATGTACAGCGGGGTTCCGATGACGCGTCCCCCGTAGCCGGAACGCATGTCGTGTAAGTCGCCCGGTTCGCTTCGACCGTCGACGTTGTAGATCCCCGTGACTTCGTTGACTTTCGAGAGTCCCCAGTCGAGCAGCGTGACTTGGCCAAATTCGTCAAGCGCGACGTTTGCGGGCTTGAGGTCACGATGGATGACCCGCAGGCTATGGGCATGCTCGACGGAGTGACAAACGCTCACGAAGGAACTCAGCAGTCGGTGCAGAAGCATCTTGTCTTCGGCGCCGTTTTGCAGCCGTTCATGATACTCGTCGATGGCGTCCTGTAGCGTTCTTCGCCCGAGGAATCGCATCGCATAGAACGCCTTGCCGGTTTTTTCGTCGCAGCCGAACTGGTAGATCGGGACGATTCCAGGATGCTCCAAACGCCCCGTGACCTCCGCTTCACGGCGAAAGTGTTCCAGCGCGATCTCGCCGGACCTTGCTTCCGACGTCAACTCTTTGACCGCCACGTAACGATTGAGGTTCTCGTCGCGCGCCAGCCAGACAGTGCCCAAACCGCCCTGCCCGAGTTTTCGCAGCAAGGTGTAGCGAGCTCCGACGCTGCGATCCTGGATCTCCTCGCCGACCAGCATCGACTTTCCGACCAACCCGAGTAACGATGCCAGTCGTCCGTCGGGATTGAGTGCCGCGACGAGACGCGACTGCGGGTCGCTTTCCGATGAGCCACGGGACGTGGAGGCGGATCGAGACGCTTGCTCCAGAAGTGTATCGGCGGCCTTTTGGATTTCGTCCGCCTGGATCTTGTCGGCCAGCGAGTTTGCAACGAGGTGTTCAGCCAACGTTGAGTCCCCGAAAGCGGTCCACTCACGTGTCGCCGAAGCAAGCTGTCCCTCGGTCAGAGACGCGGAGTCCCGGAGCGCAACGGCGAAAGCCAAGTCACGAAACGGCTTCAAATGGCTCGGTCGCTTCGCGGTCTCGGCGCAACGCTCCGGCGGCACATACGTCGTCGTCGCGTCTAGACTCCATTCTCCAACAGAGACCGGCGCAGCCGTGTCGGATGGCGGGGCTTTTTTTGCGGAATCAACCATTGATGTTTGAGAGCATTGCGTCTCACGGCCAGGGAATTCGCCGCGCGAAACTCGAGTCACCGTTCATTTCTCACATCCTAATCGGAAGTATAGCCCTGGCACCCACCAAGCCTCGTCCGTTTGGATCAATCCTGGAAATGCGTGAGTCTCTCCGAAATCAGCTTCCAACATTTCAGTTGCATTCGCGGCAAGTGAAAGGGGCCCTTCCAAAGGTTGCCTTTCAGTGTCGAACTGATTCGACCATCACGATGCAGATAACCGAACCATTCGCCGTGCTCCGGATCCGGAAAATGCGAATACGCCCAGTCGTGCAACTCGGAGTGCCACGCAAGGTATTTCGACTGTCCGGTCATCGAGAATGCGGTCAGTGTTGCAATCAGTCCCTCACACTGGGGCCACCAGAACTTCATGTCGTGCCAGTACTCCTGGATGGGAAGACCATCGACATCGACAAAGTACAAGAGGCCGCCGTGCATCTTGTCCCAGCCCCGCTCCCACATCCAGTCGAGCATGTCGCATCCCAATCGAATCAGGTTGGCGTCCGAGCGGTGGTTGGCCTCATCGAGAAGAAACCAAGCCGCCTCGATCGCATGTCCCGGATTGAGAAGTCGACCGTCAAAATGATCGATCCTTTCGCCATTTTCACCGACCGTTTCCATCACGCATTCGATGTCCGGCTTGAGGTGGCAACGCACGATCTGGTCAATGGCGTGATCGATCCACGTTTGCGTATCTGGCAAGCCAATCGAATCACGCAGTTCCTGAGCGGTGTTGATCGCGATCATCGGGAATCCCAGTCCTCGCGTCGGACGCGTGTTGGTGTACTTCGATTGGACGCTCGATCGATTCACACCGTGATCGATGAATTCACGAAAAGCCGCCAACGCTCGATCTGCGTAGTGTGAATCGCCTGTCGCTTTTGCCAACTCTCCAAACGCGATCGCCGCAAAGCTCTCCGTGAACGCGTATCGGCGTTTTCGCAGCGGACGTCCCTCGCGGGTCACCTGAAACCACATGCGTCCGTCGTTCGAATCGAAACAGTGCTGCTCCAGAAACTGCGCACCCCGGAGGGCCAACTCCAACCACTCTTCACGTGGCTCGACGGTGTTGTAGAGCTCTCCGAGAAGCCATGTAAAACGCGCTTGTTGCCAAACGCCTTTGTCGGTGTCGATCACCTTGCCTTGTTGATCGAGCGAGACCATGAATCCGCCATGTTCTCGATCGACGCAGTGTCGGATCCAAAAGGGAAGGGTGTCGCCGAAGAGCCCGTCACGGTAGACCGTGTTCCAGCGTTCAAGCAATGCGTGGCGATCCGTCATCTATGCCGATTCCGCCTCATCGGAGAGTGTGTAAAGCGTGAGGCCGGACAAGTCGTTTCGCGGAGGCGGTGTGAGGACACTGATGACAACACCAACGATGAAACACGACGAAACGCCCGCTGCCGTATAGAGGTAACCGTTTACCGACGTGGACGACCAGAGCCAGGCCATCACACAGGCGCCCACGAAGCCACCGCAAATGGCACCCGCCGCGTTGGCCCGCTGAACCACGGCTCCGAGTAGGAACAAGCCTCCGAGGACGCCCATAAACAGCCCAATCACCTTGATGAATTCATCGAACAAACTCTTGATGTCGGGATCGACAAAGAGCAACCCGATCAGCGTGCCGACGAGTCCGAAGAGAAGCGTCGCAAACCGAGCCGCATTCAAGAAGCCTTGCTCAGTCTTACAGCACCGGAGCGGTCGAAGAAAATCGGTCACGAGCGCGGTCGCCGTCGAGTTCATGCTGGTCGAAACGGTCGACTGCGCCGCCGCAAAGACGCCTGCAACAATCAGACCTGCGACCCCGGCGGGCATTTCCCGTGCAATGAAGAGTGGAAACACCTGATCGGTCGTAGCCGACGGGTCAAGCCGATCGGGGTGGGTTTGGTAGAACGCGAAGAGCGCTGTTCCGATCCCGAAGAACAGTAGCGTTGAAGGGACGGTCAAGACTGCGTTGGTCCAAATCGATCTGGCTGCCAATCGATTCGTGGCAGTCGTCATGTAGCGTTGGACAACAGCTTGATCGGCTGTGTAAGACGAGAGATTCTGAGCGATTCCGCCGACAACGATCACCCAAAAAGCGATCTGAGACTGCGTCGCGTCCCAATGAAAGTTGGCGAGGTTTAATTTATCAGCGTCGTTTGCGGCCGTGACAAACCCGCCAAACCCACCGTCGATGCCGACGACCAACAGGCAAAAGGCGAGCACCGCGCCACCCATGAGCACAAAGGTCTGAATCGTGTCGGTCCAAATCACCGCTTCGATTCCTCCCAAAGTGCAGTAGAGAATGCTGAGCGTTCCCATCAGCAACACACTTTGAGCCGGCGTCAACGGAGTCGCGATCGAAAGGACCAGACCCGTCAGAGACATCACCACCGCCATTCGAAAGACATGAAAGAGCATGAAGCTGATGCTGCCGAACCAACGTACTGACCGACTGAATCGCTTTTCCAGGTACTCGTAGGCGCTCGTCGCATCGATGCGTCGAAAGAATGGCATCGCCGCGTACACCGCGATGATGGCGACAACCGGGATGGTGAAGTTGCCAACCGCGTAAACCCAATCCTGGGCGAACGATTTTGAAGGAATTCCGGTGAACGTTAGCGAACTAAGCATCGTCGCAAAAATGCTGCACCCTGCGGCCCACCACGGGATGTTCTGGCCGCCACGAAAGTAGTCATTCGTGTTTTTGTTCTTGCGCGTGAAGTGGACACCAATGCCAAGCATCGTTGCGAGATATCCGAACAGCACGATGTAGTTCAGCGCACCAAAGTCACGCGTCGCCTTGGAGACGCTGACCCGATAGACGACTGCCGAACGGACTCGGGGCCGTACTTCTCCGCTCGGAACGATGATCTCGTCGTCCCATTTGACGGCGACAGTGGTGACGTGATTCGCCGGCGTCGTTCCCGCGGTCACCCAGCGGTCGGTGATCGTATGATAGGCGTACGCTTTCTTGGGGAACCCCGGATGTTGGTCCTTCAGTTCATTGCCACGAAAGAAAAATTCGCCATCATCGCCACTCAAAACCAGGATGTGACTTTGGCCAAACCCGATCGCTGTTCCAGCCATCAGGCAGGTCGGTGCATCGGAACGCTGGCGCCACGATTGCTTCGTTGGTGAGTATTCCCAGACATCCTTGAGAAACTCAACCGGATCGTCGGTCGCGCTAGACCGACAACGGCCGCTGATCACGTAAACACAATTCTCGTACCCGTTGTGCTGCGTCACCGTCAGGTTGAATGCGCGGGCAGGCCCCGGCCAAGCTTTTGCTTGCTTCCATCGAAACGACTTTGGCTGGTCGCGTTGCGACAAATCAAGCGACCAAAAATTGGTCATCGCGGATTCCAAATCAGGTCCGCGTTGACCCCCGGCGACAAAGACGACTCCTCCCACCATCGTCGCCGAAGCGTAGGCGCAAGGTGCGGGGAGCACCGGGAATTTCTCCACGACCACCGTTTCGTTGGCCGCATCCCACTTCAACAGAAACACATCGGAGAACGTCTCATCCGAGTCGTTCCCGCCGATGCAGAGGACGCCATCGTCGGTCGAGACCGACGCACCGTACGCAATCGGTCTTGGCAACCGACCACCATTCGTCCATAGGTAGGCGTCCTTGGATTTGGTCAAGACGTGGATCTCGTCATGCCAAACCTTCTCCGACTCCCAAACCGGCTTTGGAAAGTTCGCTCCCCCGGCGACGAGCAGAGCATTGTTGTGAACGCCCGCAAATGGACCCGCCACACCGAGTTCATTTGGGAGTGGCGTCAGCTCTTCCCAGTGGAGCAATTCGTTTGGTTCCAATGCCCATGTTTGCAGTGGAAGCCAGGCAATCAACACGAAGAAAGTGACTCGGAGAGCAGCCATCACCGAACCTCCAATCAGAACCGCCCGTCGGCGGGAATGGAGAGCGGCGTGAAAACGATTCGCTGGTAACTCTTGTTTCCGTCTCCAGCCTCGAACAAAATCCCGACTCGCAATTCGCCCAGTCTGACCAGATCGCTATATGCCGCTTTGCCGTCGTAAATCAGTGGACCATCGAACCATGTCTTTGCTTCGTCGACGCTGACCCGAATCCGAAGATCACTTCGTCCTTTTCCATTGGGTCCGTTTTCGTCGGGGCCCGAGAACAGAAGGATGTTCTGGCTGTCGCCGCGATTCTTGGACGCGACTCGAAGCATCGACGATTGGACGACTGGAGGATCAAGCGTCG
>JBCBLJ010000400.1:0-7436 GCA_038520195.1 Planctomycetota bacterium | reverse complement strand
CGATGGCAAGCAACACCGAATCGCGGGCAGGGTTACATCGAGAAGAGGCGATCGAAAGACTTGATCGCAAAAGAAATCGAAGAGCTGATGATGGGAGATCGTCCAGACCTTGACCGGACTTCTCCCGCACCGCCGACGGGCGTCGTTGAGCAACGGCGGGACGATAGACGCTGGTTGACGTGGACTGCCGCAGATGACCCGGATAGCGCGAGTTGGGTCGTCTGTTACCGGGTGTACGCCGGCGAAACGCTTTTGGGAACGGCGTACGGCACTCAATTCCTCGTTGAATCAAGCGTGCCACCAACTCGAGCCCTCGAGGTTCGATCGGTCAACGCAAGCGGGACTGAGTCGATCGCCGCCGGTCGATAGAAGTGATTCCCTTTCGACGCGGACGTGATCAACTTGCCTTGGTGATCGCGTGGGCCTATACTTTACTTGACGGTAAAGTATAGTCGATCGGTAGAACCCTCCGCTGGTCCGAATGCGGTAGGCCGTCGGATGCCGAAGTGAATCTCTCGGAAGTCTTGATGCCGAAAAAGACCAGCCAGTCCCTCCGAACGAAACACAAGATTCTGCAGGCCGCGACCGAGCTGTTTGTACAGAACGGCTACGGCAACACGAGCTTGGAAGATGTCGCGGCGACTGCGGGTGTCACCAAGCCGACGATCTACAGCCACTTCGGTTCCAAGGATCGCTTGCTTCTCGCGATCACCGAGGCTCACGCGAGCGGAAAGGTGGAAGCGATGTCATCCATGTTGAGGTCCACGGGCGATGTTCGCGCCGATTTGACTCGTTTTGGCAAGGTGTTTCTGGAGCGTGTCATGGGCGAACAAGCAAGTTGCTGGCACCGTCTGGCAATGACCGAATCGGCCGAATACCCCGAGATCGGACAGGCCTTGTTTAAGGCGGGTCCTGCTCGCGTGATGGGCGCATTGCAGCGGTTTATTCAAGGCGAGATGACCGCACGACGATTGAACTGCACCGACGCGTCGGTGGCCGCGGAGCAATTCATTGGGCTGCTGAGTGGGCTCCAACCCATTCGAACGATGACGGGGCAAAAGCCACCGAGTCGTGCTATGCAGCAGCGGATTTGTGACGCCGCGGTAGACACCTTTCTTGCCGCATTTGGAGAAGTCGCATGACGATGATCCGTCGCTGGTTGAGCTCTTCGAGCCGATGGTTGGCTGTCCCGCCGATCCTAATCGGCGTCGGCGTCGTGGCGGCCCTGGCGAGTTCCCGAAAGGAGTTGCCTCGTCTCGAAGCAACACGCGTCGCAACACCTGTGGAGGTTGTCGCTGTGGCGACGCACATGGTTTTCCCGGAGATTCTCGGATTTGGGACGGCCAGCGCTCGACGAACATGGACCGCGACCGCCGAAGTGGCCGGCAAGGTGGTGGCCACGCACCCGACGCTGCGATCCGGACGCCGGGTTGAGGCGGGCGCGACACTCCTCCAGATCGACCGTGAGGACTATCAACTGCGGGTCGATCAGCGTGTCGCCGAGCTCGAACAAGCGCAATCGCAGCTCGCGGAGCGAGAGTTGGCTGTCGAATCGGATCAAGCCTCACTCGCAATACAGCAGCAGTTGCTCAAAGTGCTCGAGAACGATGTATCGAGATTGGGGCAGCTTCGCGAGCGTTCGGCAGCCTCCCCGAGCGAGCTGGATTCGAAGATGTCTGCGATGCTGCAGCAGAAGCAGGGTGTCCAGAATCTACTCAATACGCTGCGCACGTCGCCGTCTCAGATCGCCGCGGCGGAGGCGTCCGTTCGTCTCGCATCGCTGCGGGTCGCGGAAGCCAAACGCGAGCTGGCGAAGACCACCATCTTGGCCCCTTTTGGCGGCGTCTTGTCCGATGTGTCCATCGAGCCTTCGCAGTATGTGGGTCCCAACCAAGCCCTTTTTGAAATTCTGGACACCGACGCGTTGGAGGTGGAAGGGCAATTCTCGATCGAGCAACTCGATCGTGTCGTGCGTCCCCGCGAAGTAGAGACGTCCCCAACCGACTTCGTCCAACCGAACGGTCGAATCCAGGATCCGGCGCAATCGGGTCAAGATGAATCGGCCGGGCTGGCCTCGTACGATCTCCGTGAGGAGCCGGTGGGTCTCTCACGCTCACTGACGGCTGACGTCACGATCCGCAGTGGCGGCGTCCAGATGAACTTCGTTGCGAAACCGTATCGCTTCACGGAATCGCTTGACCAGGAGACTCGAACACTCGGAGTCGTCGTTCGTGTCGACGACCACTCGAGTTTTACTTTCGCGGGCGAGAGCCTTCTGAAGCCTGGCACTTATTGTGAAATTCGATTGCGGAGTCGCCATCCTTTTCCTGCGATTGAGGTCCCTCGCACGAGTCTCGACGACGGCCATGTCTTTGTGGTGGACTCCAACAACACTGTCCGGAGACGCCGCGTCGATGTGGCGTTCATGTTTCAGAACCGAGTGGCGATCGCAAGTGGGCTCGGCGGCGGGGACCTCGTTGTGGCAAGACCCTCGCCAGCACTTCGCGACGGTGACCTCGTGAACCCGAAGCCGATCGACGTGTTGGGGGAGTCTCAACGTGATTAACTTTTTCGCACGCCATCCGACCGCCGCAAATCTGCTCATGCTGGTGATGCTGGCGGCGGGACTGCTTTCGCTCGGTGGGCTTCGACGCGAGACGTTTCCTGATGCTCTTCCCACGGAAGTGGAGGTGTCGGTCCTTTATCCCGGCGCAACCCCCGAGGAAGTGGACCGCTCCATCGTCCAACGTCTCGATGAAGCACTCGAGGGCGTTCAGTACTTGAAAGAGATCAAAAGCGTCTCGCTATCGAATGTCGGTTCGGCCACGTTGCGGATGACGGATCGGGGTAACTACGCCACGTTTCGCAATGAGATTGAGAACGCCGTCGATTCGATTGACGATTTCCCCGATGATGCCGAGCCGCCGACGATCCGAAAGCTGAATTCGCGTGACCCCGTCTTGGATCTTTTGGTGGAAAGCGACCTCACGCCGCAAGCGTTGAAGCTCCACTGCGAGGCGTTGAAGGCACGCTTGCTTTCCTCGCCGTCCATCTCCGAGGTCCAGATCGCCGGATTTGCCGACCGGGTAATGCGTGTGGAGCTTTCACGCGAAGCGCTACTGCGGCACGGTCTGAGCCCCACCGACGTGTCCGCCTCCATTGCCAGCCAGAGCTTGAATCTTCCCGCCGGAAAGATCGAAGGTGAGGAAAACACGCTCGTGCGAGTGTATACGGAAAAGGATTCGGCCCGCGAGTTGGAGGAGTTGGTTGTTTCCGGCGTGCGCGGGAAAGGCGAAGTCCGAATCGAGGATGTCGGCCGCGTCGTTGATGAGTTCCTCAACGAGGAGGATAGCATTTCGGTCAACGGCGTTCGATCGGCGCTGCTTAAGATCCGAAAATCAAAGTCGGAGGACTCACTTCGGGTTGCGGCTTCCACCAAGAACCTGATCGCCGACGAGCAGGCCAATCATCCGCACGTTCAGTTGACGGTGATCAACGACCAGTCAAAGCTCGTCACCGAGCGAATCGGCTTGCTCACTAAGAATGGAATCCAAGGCTGCATCCTGGTGTTCTTTGTGATGTGGATGTTCTTCAACGCGAGGCTTTCCTTCTGGGTCGTTTTCAGTCTGCCCGTTTCTTTCTTAGCGGCGTTTGCCCTGGTTCCGGCGACTGGACTCACGATCAATATGCTGACGATGATCGGACTGTTGATGGCGATTGGCGTGCTGATGGACGATGGCATCGTGATCGCGGAGAACATCGCTCGCCGTAAAAGCGAAGGTGAGCCACCGTTGACGGCGGCGGTCAATGGCGTGAAAGAGGTCGCCGGCGGCGTCCTTTCGTCGTTCCTGACAACCTGCTGCGTCTTGGGCCCATTGATCTTTTTGGATGGCGAGATCGGTCGGGTCTTGCGCGTGCTACCGATGATGCTGTTGCTCGTCTTAGCGATGAGCTTGATTGAGGCCTATTTGATTCTCCCGTCTCACCTCGGCCACTCGATGGCCAAACAGGATGATTCGAAGCGAGGGCGTTTACGTGGCGGAATCGAATGGTTGATCGACGCGTCGCGAGACGTCTTGGGTCGCGGCGTCGGTTGGGCGATTCGTTGGCGGTACGCTACCGCGGGTCTGACGGCGATGATTTTTCTGCTCTCCCTCGGGTTGGTCCTGGGAGGCTTGGTACGGGGCCAGGTGTTTCCGCCGTTGGAAGGTGACACCATCGTTGCACGGGTCTTGATGCAGCCGGGGACTCCACTCGAACGGACACAAGAGGTTGTTGCTCAGATTGAACGAGCCCTGCAAGCCACCAATGATCGGTACAAACCCGATCAGCCCGAACAGCGTGATTTGGTCGAGACGACTTATGTTCGCTTCAATGAGAACCAGGAAGCGAAGGAGACCGGTCCGCACGTGGCCACGATCAGCGTGGACCTTCTCACCAACGAGCTTCGATCCGGCCGCATCGTTGACGTGCTGCGCGTTTGGCGTGAGGAAGTGGGCGAGATCCCAGACGCACAGAGTTTGACGTTCGACGAACCGACACTTGGGCCCGGCGGAAGGGCGATCGAAATCGAACTCGCCGGTCTGCCACTGGAGACCTTGGATGAAATCTCGACCGAGGTCCAAGAGTACTTGCGTACCTTTGATGGCGTTTTCAATCTGTCGGATGATACGCGTCGCGGTCAACGCGAAGTGAGGGTTCAGCTTCGGCCGGGTGCCGTTGGGCTGGGTGTCACCGCGATGGACTTGGGCCGCCAACTGCGTGGGTCATTCCAAGGCTTGCTCAGCGACCAATTGCAGATCGCCGGCGAGGGTTATGACGTCGAGGTTCGCTTTGGGGCTTCGGACCGAACAAGCATTTCCGACCTTGAAGACTTTCGGGTATCGCTCCCCAGTGGAAAAACCGTTCCGCTCTCAGATGTCGCCACCCTGACGTGGCAGCGTGGTTGGTCACGGATCGGTCGGATGAACGGACGCGCGGTGATCAATGTTCTTGGGAGCGTAAACTCGCGCCGCACAAATACGCTGGCGGTGTTGAATGAACTCCAGACGACCAAGGTCGCTGAACTTCAGGCGACGCATCCCGCCTTAGAAGTGACATTCCGAGGCGAGGCGGAGAAGGGGGCCGAAACAGGCAGCTCGCTCGGTAAAGCTGCGATTATCGGATGCCTCGGCGTGTTCATCATCTTGTCTTACCAATTTGGAAGCTACCTCGAACCCTTTGTCGTCATGGTGGCGATACCATTTGCGTTTGTGGGAGTCATTTGGGGACACTACTTTTTCGGCATGAGCTTGAGTCTGCCGAGCATTATGGGGTACGCGTCGCTGGCGGGGATCGTCGTGAACGATTCGATCCTCTTGATGCTGTTCATGAAGGCTAAGATCGCCGAAGGCATGGAGGTCTCGAAAGCCGCCCGTGAAGCCTCTCGGACCCGGTTTCGCGCGGTCATGATTACCTCGCTGACGACGATCGTGGGCCTCACGCCGCTGCTATTCGAAAAGAGTCTGCAAGCCCAGATCTTGATCCCCATCGCGATCAGCATTTGCTTCGGTCTGTTGGCTTCGACGCTTTTGGTGTTGCTGGTGCTCCCGCCACTCTATGTCATCCTCTCGGACTTTGGTTACACCCAATCGAGTGAACGTGTCGCGACAGCGCCGGAGTAGCGGTCTTCTCGGCGCGTCGGCACCGCGCGACGCATCAAACGTCGAAGGGTGACATGAGTGACGATTGCTTCAGTCCCACGATCCGTTCGAAGCGAATCGAGCTTTGCCCTTCACGATGTTGTCGCCCGCCAGCGGGCCCTTCAACTCGATCACATTGCCGTCGGGGTCTTGAACGAACCCCACCCTGACCGACAGTGCGGGAAAATCGATCGCAGGTGAGAACGTCTTGACGCCGGAACCGTTGAGTTGACGAAGCGCCTGGTCAACGTCTTGTACGTTGAAACAAACGTGGGTGAATCCTCGCTGTGAAAAGTGCTCCGCAAAGTCATTCGCTCGTGGAAGCGACGCGGTTTCGTTGGTCGTCGGCCCAGATGCGATTTCGAGCAAAAAGTCACCGCGTTTCAAATATCCCAGGCGAGTTCCGTCCAACCCTTCGACGGTCCATTGCACGACCTTTTCGAATCCCAACTTTTCCTCGTACCAACGGACCGAACGATCAAAGTCGGAGACGTTCACCATGACATGGTCAATGGTCATGCCTTGTAGTGCGTCGGAGCTTTCCGAAGGCCCCGACGGTTGTGAAAGGACGCGAGTCGCCGGAACGGCTACCGGTAGGATGGTTGCAGCAATGATGACAACAACCAGCTTCATCTTTGATTTCATCGTTTTCTCCAGTGACGTGTGAATGCTGCTGAAAGGGGATACCGGGAAAGCGAGTGTTGCTTACCGGTCTACAAGACTTTTATGCGGCGTTTCGGAGTTGGGCGCGTTCGACGCTTTCATGTCGGAGCGTCACGTTGAAAACCATGCTGAGCACGACGGGAACCAGAAACATCGTGAACACCGTCGAAACGACGAGTCCGCCGGTGATGACGGCCCCAAGACCGCGATACAGTTCACTCCCGGGGCCCGTGAGAAAGACCAGCGGCAGCATGCCTCCAACGCTTGTCAGCGTGCTCATCAGGATGGGGCGAACGCGGCTCTGTACGGATTGAACGATTGCTTCATTCGGATTGTCGCTGACTCTGTTCCCGTCTTCATCGTGGCCGTTACGGCGAAAGTTGAGTGCCTGGTGGACAATGAGAATCGCATTGTTAACCACCACACCGGCGAGGATGACGAACCCAAGGATGGTGAGGACATCCATGTTTTGCACTGGCAGGTATCGATCACTCGTCGTCCAATGGTGCACCATGGATAAGCCGACAAATCCGCCCAACGTTGCCAATGGGACGCTGATCAGAATCACCATCGGATAGGTCCAACTCTGGAACAGCACGACGAGCAACAGGTAAACCACCAAGAACGCGAGGAAGAGCGAGCTTCGGACGGTGCCGAGGAAACTACCGTCGCCGATCAAAGCCGTCTGAATCGCGGCTAGATTTCCAGCGGAACCGGCGAAACGCACGTCGACATCTGCCGGAATCGTTCCCTGATCTCGCATCGCCGCGACCTTGCGCTCGAGTTCCGCTACGACGGTTGCCAGTGCGATGCCGATGAGAATGCCGTTGGCCCCAGCCCCCACAATAACTTGCTGTGTGTCCGTCACCGTATTGAACACGGGGAGCCGCAGCCCAGCCTGGAACAGCAAATTCAAAATTAGCGCAGCCAGGAAGACCACACCAGGAATGTCGAAGCGCCGCCGCGAGTAGCGAAAAGCGCCGTAAATAAGTGAAAACGCCAGCAACCCTGCCAGCGATGCCTCTACCGAGAACTGCACGGTATCTCTCAGGACGGCGGTGTAGGTGGGTTCGCCATCTGGCGGTGCAAGTG
>JBCBLJ010001162.1:0-1847 GCA_038520195.1 Planctomycetota bacterium | reverse complement strand
GGACAATTGTTTGGGGACGCGGACTTCTTTGGCCGCTTGATGAAATGCCCGTCGCGCCTTTTTTTGAACGGTCCGCGATTCGTAAGTCTCGAGGATTTTGCGTTTGCGTTCTTCGAGCATGGCCCGAAGCATGTCGATGCTTGGTCCAAGTCCCTTGATTTGGCTCGGATCGAGTCTCACGGCACGAGCGAGTTCTTCGTCGCTCAGTTCGCGGAACTCACCGTACATCAATGCCTGTTCGAAAACGGGCGAGACGAGGTCGGGCGGTGGCTCCGTTGGCGATGGAAAGGCGACGGGATCGTATTTTTGATACGCATGGATCACGCCGCCGATTCGCTTGGACATAGGATGACTTTAGATTTCGTATTCGATTTTGCCGTGACGCTGTGAGCGACTGATTCGGTCGATGCTGTACATTCCAGCGAGCACAAACTCGACACAACTGGCGCGAACGGCTTCGTTTTCACCTGCGTTCACCTCAAAGGCCAGATCCCAGGCGGGCGGAACGCTTTGCAATCGCTGGGCGTAGTCGCTGCTGGGTAGCAAGTCGCCGACTTCGACACGGACGCCGCTGCGAAAGATCTCGGCGATCTCAGCCAATCCATGTTGTTCAACGTACTCGCCGAAGACAACCTCGATGGCTTTGGCAACGACCGCATCCAAGACTTGGCGCTCGCTCATTTGATGGGTTCCCATCAGATCCAATTCAAGCTTGCCGAGTGAGCTGGCGTAGAGGTGACCCAAGTCGCTGATTCGGGGAACCGCGGGTTTTTCTCCGTGCAGGATTCCGCGCTGCCGCGCCGACGCGATCATGGTTCGGAAGTTGGCCAACGAGAATCGCGCCGAAACCCCGGAGGCTTGATCGATGAACTTGCTCTTGCGCGCCTGCTCGGTGATTTCCTCAATCAGCTGGTACATGAAGTACGGGACTTGGATCGGGTATTCGCCCTCGTTCAAGTCGCTTCCGACTTCCTGACGGAGGATTTCGATGCCTTGGTCCCGCTCCGTGGGGTAGTGGGTCTGTACGATCGTTCCGATCCGATCCTTGAGCTGAGGAATGACTTTCCCGCTGCGGTTGTACGTCGAAGGGTTGGCCGAAAACAGAATCACGATGTCCAAGTCAAAGCGGATCGGATAGCCGCGGATTTGCACATCGCGTTCTTCCAGAATGTTGAACAAACCGACTTGGACCAGATCGTCCAGTTCGGGCAGCTCATTCATCGCGAAGATGCCCCGGTGCATTCTCGGAATCAACCCGAACGAGAGGGCTTCTTCGGCGCTCATGCTGACGCCGCCGGTCAGCTTAGCCGGATCAATCTCGCCAATGATGTCGGCAAATTTCGTCCCCGGCGAAAGCCGTTCTGCATACCGCTCGTCTCGATGCCACCATGCAATTTTGACATCCTCGGGGTCGTGCTGCGAAACCAGACGCCGGCCGAGAGACGTGACCGGTTGGGTCGGGTCCTCGTGAACAGACAGCTCGGGGTGGTCGATGTAGGGGATCCATTCATCCAAGAACCGTGTCAGCAAACGCATGAGGCGGCTCTTCGCTTGCCCTTTTTCGCCCAGGAAAAGCATGTCGTGCTCGGCGAGCAGAGCAAGATTGATTTCAGGAATGACGGTGTCGTCGTAGCCCACAATTCCCGGGAACAGTTCTTCGCCGCCTGCTAACTTTCGCGTGAAGTTGTCTCGGATCTCCCGCTTCACCGATTTCGACTGCCAGCCGCTCTCGAGAAGTTCTTTCAGGTTGGATGCCGTTGGTGTCGCGTACAATCGACGGAATCGAACTCGAACGGAATTCTCAATGAACCTTGTGACCGCGACACCAACGGCATCCAACCTGAAAG
>JBCBLJ010000775.1:0-3989 GCA_038520195.1 Planctomycetota bacterium | reverse complement strand
GCCGTTCGCTGCTAATCACGACGAACTCCTTCGACACCGCCGCGCTCGACGCCAAGACGGGTGAGCGTCAGTGGCGCGTCACGCTGAAGCGTCGAGCGGATGCTTCGCCAGTGATCGCCGGCAATGATGTTTGGGTCGCGGCCTCCGACGGTCGCTTGATCCGCTTGGACCTCAAGTCGGGCAAACAGAAGTGGGAGCACGAGATTCGCGGCAGCTATTACGGCGCGCCCGCGATCACCGAGAAAGAACTCTTCATCGCCGATGACGACGGAGTGGTGCGTTGCTTCCGAGGCGGATGACGTCGGTGCGCCCCGTCACCCTCATCCGATGAGCCTAGCAGGTTGCGGCCAAAGAGATTCGTGAACCGACAGCCTGAACGCACTTGATGGACGATCCAGAGACCCCCGAAGACAGCGCCGCGGCCGACTCGCTCGAACTCGATCACCTCACCGTCCATGCCGGTGAGCGGTGTCTCCTCGACGATACGGGCGTTCGATTTCCGGCCGCAAAGATCACGGTCGTGGTCGGCGGAAGTGGCACCGGCAAGAGTATGCTGCTGCGAATCCTGGCGGGACTACTGCCAACCAACGGCGAGTCGGTTCGCTGGTCCGGCGAAATCAAGTTCGGTGAGTCCGAGAAGGCTCGTCCCAGAGTCGGTATCGTCTTTCAACAGTTCGCGCTCTTTGATGAATTGTCGGCGACCGGAAATGTGCAATTCGCACTCGACCACCGCAAAAAGAAAACCGACGGGAAGCAGGAGGCGGATGCCTGGAACGCGAAGCAGTGGTTGGAGAACTTGGGTGTCCCCAAGGGCGTGCCGGTTTCGCTGCTGAGCGGTGGCCAGAAACAACGCCTCGCGATCGCACGCACGCTTGCGGCCTCGCCTGACGTTCTGCTCTACGACGAACCGACGAGTGGACTCGATGCGGCGAGCGGCAAATTGGTCGCCGACCTGATTCGCGAGACCCAATCGGTTCATCATCGCACGAGCATCGTGGTGACGCACGATTATGAAACGTTGCTGCCGATCGCCGACCAGGTGATTTTGCTCGACGCGCAGGCTCAACAGTTGGTCGAAGTGCCTCGCGAGCAATGGGATGAGATACCCGCGCGAATGGCTCCCGTGACGGCGGTCAACGAAGAACCACCGGTAAAGCGTCCTTTCTTCGTTCGGCGGTTCGTCGATGGCTTTCTTGAGACGACCGGAGGTGCCGTCAGCGCGGCGGTTTCGTTGCCATTCAAACTGGTACCGGTCGTTCCGCGATTGCGCTGGGCGGCGCGGTTTGTCTTGCACTACTTGCGGCTCGTCGCCGGACCGTCGGCGTGGGTCTACTTGGTGCTAGCCGGATTGATCGTCGGGTTCACGGCGACGTATTTCACGTTTCGTTTTTTGCCCTTTCGCTTATACACGCAGCCGCTGCTGATCGATGAGCTATTGGCTTCGATCGGTTTCACACTGTATCGAATCCTCGTCCCGATTCTTGCGACCGTTTTGATCGCGGCGAGATGTGGCGCGGCGGTCGCTGCGGATGTCGGGGTGAAGCAGTATGGCGGTCAAATCGACGCCATGCGAACGTTGGGCGTGGCATCTCGAGCCTACCTGCTGCTGCCGATCGTGATCGCCTTTTTGATCGGTACGCCGCTTTTGGAATGGATGGCGTTTCACTCGGCGCGGTTCATCAGCATGATTGCGTTTTCGGCGTCCTACCCCGAGATCGGACCGTATTTCTGGCAGCAGCACTTCGAGCGCGCCTTGATCGAGCCGGGTAGCTGGCTGTTCAGGGGTTGGGAGTGGGTGCTGACCAAGAATCTCATTTGCGGCTTGGGGACGGCGGCGATCGCCTACTATCAAGGACTCGCGCCGAAGCGTTCGGCGAGTGACGTGAGCCATTCGATCACGCGGACCGTTCTATGGACGACGCTCTTTGTGCTGGTCGTTCACTTCGCCGTCGCGCTTAACGAATTCTGAGCGTCAACCGACGCGACTTCTTCGCGCGTCGTTTCTCGCGCGCATGCTGAGAATCCTTTACACCGTAGCGATGAGGCGTCTTAGCTGCGGAAGAAGGTGCCTTAGCGCTCGCGAACGATGGCTCAGCGCTCGCTTGACCGTAAGATCGAGCTCCGCGAAGGTCTTGTGGTACTCGGGTATTTCGAACAGGGGATCATAGCCGAAGCCGCCGGTGCCACCGCTGCGTTCGGAGCGAATGATCCCGCCACAAACCCCTCCGGCGGTGATCCGCACGTTGCCTGCGGGATCCGAGAGACAGGCTTCGCAGTGATAGCGAGCCGTCCGTTTCTCGCGGGGAACGCCTTCGAGCGCCGCAAGCAACTTGTCGTTGTTCGCCTCGTCGTCACCATGAGTCCCGGCGTATCGCGCCGAGTAGATTCCGGGTTCCCCCTTGAGCGCGTCGACGGCCAAGCCGCTGTCTTCGGCCAGCACCCACCGGCCAAGATGCTTGGCCTGCTCGGTCGCCTTGAGCATCGCGTTCTCGGTAAATGTCGTGCCGGTTTCTTCGACTTCGATCGACTCGGGAATCTCCGAGAGCGACTGGAGTCGATAGTGCGTTTGAGGCAACATCAACCGCAATTCGATGAGCTTCTTTTGGTTGTTGGTTCCGAGGACGAGATCGAACATGGGGGCCGACGATGGGAAAGTGTCAGGATTTGTCGTTGAGAAACCGCTGAACTTATGCCGCTTCGACTGCCTTCGCCAGCGCGTAGATTTCGTCGGCGTCGAGAACGCGGTCGTTTGTTTCGAACAGCGACTGGACCGCGGCTCGGTGCGTTTTCATTTTGAGTCCGCCGACACCGATCGCCCCGTAGGAGACCGCGTTGGTACCATCGATCGACTTGGCTTTGTCGGTGACGGAGACGCCGCCGAGCCCGGCCGGCGGCACGGCGTTGAGGTCGATCGCCACTTTCAGGTTGGATGCCGCTGAAAGATCGGTTTCGCTTGCGAGTTGGACGCCGGCGGCGCCACAAGCGACCACGATCTGTGCGTCCTGAAGAATCGCGGCGACATCGTCGGGCGAATCAAGCACGGCGGGGGCCAACGCATCGGCTTGGCAACGATCACCGAGTTCCTGTCGAACTCGGTCGCACATCTGTTCGGCCCGGGCCAGCGAGCGACTGGTGACCGTGGCGGTCGCCCCGTCGCCGGCGAGCAGTCTCGTCACTCGACCTCCGACAGGGCCGGTGCCCCCGAGCACGACTGCTTTCGCGCCCCGCAGATCCACGTGCCGCGCCGCCGCAACGACAGCCGCTGCCGCCGTTGTGTTACAGCCGTTGGCGTCCATCATCACCGAGACACGCACGGGGCCGAAAAACGTCTCGTTGACACAACGTAGTAGTGTCTCAGCGACCGAAACATCGCTGCCGCCGATGAAGATCGCTGTGTTCTTTAAATCGTCGCCGCCGCGAGTGAACATTGCGCCATGGACGAGAGGTTCAATGGAAGTTGCTTGCACGCCAGCGTAGGGAACCAAGTGGTCGATCCCTGAATCGATCGCGACAACGGCGTCGAAGGAACTCGGCTGAGGATCGCAATCAAACTGAAAGAGGATTCGCTTGGACATCGTATTGGCGTGGAAGGCGGTGCGGGATGCACTTCGGTAACTCGCGTCGATGACTGCGCGGGGCCACGACGCGCGGCCCACGGCGTCGAGTGTTCTGCGATCGGACATCACTCACGAGTTTGTGCCCGATGGAGTCTATCGCGCACGGTACGATCGGAGGCCGGCAGCATCTTTCGCCGGAGTACGGTGAGCGCGACGTTGACAGCGAATGCGTGCGCCATGTCTGTCGACGCAAACGCTCGAACAAGCGGCATCTCCATTCAGCTCGCCGTTGATGCCGCGCCGAAGGACGGGACGGGCGATGGTTTCTCGGGCACGGCATCCGCTGGTTGCCGTGCCCGAGGGCCGCAGCGTCGGCGACTAGAAGTCACCCTTGAAGGGGTGCGCCGCAGAGTCTTTCTTTTCGACCATTTC
>JBCBLJ010000541.1:0-5865 GCA_038520195.1 Planctomycetota bacterium | reverse complement strand
GCAAGCGTTACACTCCCCGATGGCAGCGTCGCGTTTCGATCACCCGCTCCTCGCTGCGTTCGACTCTCCCTCAACGGAGAGTGATGCAAATTGCTCGGATCGATCCATCAGTTCCAGCGTTGGCGTAACCAAGGCCTACCGCCTGAGAACCTGCAAGACCATGGCGGCATGGTGATCGCGCGGAAAGAACATCTGAACGATCGTCATCACCGCAGCAACAGCAGTAGCATCGACGTCACGGAATGAACCAGCCCCGGCCCTGCGCCCAGTATCGCGTTTCGGCATCACCGGTGAGCTCGGCGTCGACGGGAACAAATGCGCCACGGGACACGACGACGGACGACGGGTGGCGATCGGCCGCGGCATATCCTTTGTCGCTGGGGGCGTAGCATCGATCGTCGCTCCACACGGCACCGATTTCGCTGAGGTCGTCGAGGACGCCGTTCAAGTTGTCATCGTTGCGCGCGCGTCCGGGTTGGCCATCGTCGCCGACGCTCAAGAGGACTTCGGCGCCGGACGAAAAAACAAAACGCTCCGCTTCTACTTCGCCGGTCTCGATCGTGGCCAGCAAGGAGGATCGAGACCAAGAGCGATCAGGAACCTCCGCGCGCTGTAGGCCAACGAATCGAATCCCCGCCAACCCAGCAAGCAGCGCAATCGCCGCGAAACGCCACACCCTAAAACTCCTGGATCACCGTCTGCTGACGAATGGTCGCCGCGGGTAGATCATTTACTCGGATCGTAATCTTGATCGCCTGCAAGGGCTCTGGAATCGGGGCTTCGATCCGAATCGGATTCTCTGAGTTGGGTTGAGTCAACTGCTCCAATCCAGCGGTTTGCCCCTCAAACGTACCCTCATTGGCCAATTGACCCGCCGCAGAACTCCACCTCCTCACAATGACCTGTCTTGAACTCACAAATGGATTGAACGGAGTCGATGCGCTCGGTGCCTGATTCTGCCTGAACCGGGACTCGCGAAACGCGGCGGCCGTGTCTCCGCCGACTTCGACCGCGAAACTACTCGCGGAAATGAAGCCAAACCCAAGACCCTCCTGATCAAACGCATCGAGTCCATACGCGTCGGTCCAAGTGTCGTAAACCGGTTGGAAGAAAGAGGAAACGGTATTGCTACCGGTAGTCGCTGACATGACGAAACGTCCACTGTTTTCCCAGGAAGGCTGGAAGGTTGACTGTGCCGTGATGATCGTGGGCGTCGTCTGGAGCAGGGCCGTCGTATTGTCCGTGTATCCGCTGAAAGAGCTGTCAAACTCACTCGCATTGGCGGCGGGAATGAGTGCACCTGATTCGTCGAACTGAACAATGCCACGCATCGGACCTCCCGCCAAGTGTGGATAGCCAACATCAACGAAGTCTCCTCGATCGGTCACCCGAAACCTCGACTCGACAAGGTCTGGCATTCCGGTGGTCACATTCCAATCGGTCGCGGTTCGATTGCCATTGTTGACGAGGGCTTCGTCGATTCGCGGGTCGTTTACCGTAACCAACTCATCGTCCGAACCCGGCCATCCCATCTCACCAATCGCGTCGTCGGAAGTGTCATCTTCGGTTCCATTGACATCCGTCACCGTGGAAAGCCCACCAATCGCATCGTCATCGCCGGGCGATCCCGGAACGGAGTCCGGGCCATACCAGATGAACTTGGGCGCATCGGGATCAAAGACCTGAATGTCGAAACCAACGACATCCGTCGCAATCACGTCCGAACCAGCTCGATTGATCTGAGCCGCGCCGATAAACGGTGGCGTCGACGCCGTACTTGCACCGACGTCACTGATCCGGTCGGCAAGATTGAACTCTGGGCGCAAGAAGGTCGTCATTGTGAAACGACCGTATGTCGTCGTAAATGGAGAGAATCCCGGAGGGGGCAATGTGGCTCGGTGATCCGCCTGAGCCGGAAATGTCGTAGGGTGTGTCCCAGTGACGAGAGGATCGCTCGGATCAAGTGCCGGTGGCGAGACCTGTCGCGCAATCAAATAGGGGTGAGGCGGACAGAGCGCGATCTGCGCCATCGAAGAACCGACTGGTGCCGATGTCGGTCCGGTCAACAGCTCTTGTGGGATTCGCACATGTGCGAATCGATTTTCCGGCGAAGATAGCTGGGCAAGTGAATTGCAACGTACCAACGCGGTCGGCATGCCGAAACTCGATCCGCCGGCAATAGCTGTTGATGGCGTCGACCAAGTATCGATCACGCGGCTGACCGACAAATCCATGACCTGCTGTAAACGAGCAAGTCCCGTCAGCCAATGAGGCGATGCAGTGGTCTGTGCGGCCGCATCTGTCGCGTTGCGCCAAGCCCCTGGGGCACGGACTGCATTCACGCCGAAAACGGGGGTGTTAGTACCGTTCAGATTCGAAATCGGAGACAGGAGGACGCCGCCTGCGCCATTACCCTGAAGAAACGGGATCATCGGAGTATTTTCCGTACCTTCAGTAACACCGGTAAAGCTCACTCCATTGATCGCTTCCATCTCGTTGAGCGTCATGTTGAGGTCTGGACGGACCAACAGAACACGCCGATGGAGTTCCAGATTGTCGGGCAAGAGATCTCCATCCGCATCCCGGAACATTGGATAGAGCGAATAGTCCATCCCAGCGGGACCGAAGGTATCGTATTGCAGCGTGCCGATCGGGTAGGACAGCCCGGTATTCGGATCGGCATTCACCGATGGATCAGGAGTACGATCCCACTGCGGCGACAACCAATACGCAATTTCTGCGACATCCGAATAAAACGGCACGAGCTGCGTGGCGTAATTCGGCACGTTGTTGTAGTTGTCGATTTCGTTTGTGGTCAGCTGACCATTCGCGAATCGGACCGCATCGAGGACCCCCCGCGGGATAAAACCAAGATAGGGCGCGCCTTCGCGGGCACGGCTGGTGAACGCCAAAAAGTCATCGATATCACCGTAGCGACTGTCCGAAAGGTAGGTCACGTCGCGAGGTGTCGGGAAAGGAACGCTACCAAGCAAGCTCGTCGAGTCCGTGAATGGGCCTTCGTGATAAACAAGATATCCCTCTCCGGCAGAGACTCGAGCGGGAGGGGTCATCGACGACGTCGTCCGTCGAAGTTCATCTCGAAGACGAATCGCCACGTCCCGCAGCCGACTGCTGAGATCCAGTTCCGATTGACGTTCCGTAATCTTGTCGCCCAGTAACTTATAAGTGCGAGCGAGACCGAGCATCAGAAGCAGCGCTGCCGTTAGCGCGATCAAGACTTCAAGGATTGTAAACCCAAGCCGACTTGTCACGCGTTCTGTGGGTTTGACCTGAATCACTCTTCCACCTCCTGGTAGAGAATCGTGCGGCTCGCATCGATACTTTCGCCTTGCAAGAATCCGATTGGAATCGTGCGGTCGACGACGTACGATCCACGACTTCGAATTGGCTCGCCGGTCGATCGGATGTACTCCTCACCGACAGCGCCCGTCTCAGGGTCCACGACAAAGTACCCGAGGGTCATGCGAATCATATAAACATTGCTGTGGTGGGTTGTAACGTTCGCCAATCGCGCAGCGTTTTTGTGCCGAAAGTAGCTGTCGCGATCATGCGAAAGCAAACTACCGTGCAATTCCGCATCCGAACGTTCAAAAAGACCCGTGTTAATAATGGGCATTCGAAGCTGAGTCGTTGGGTTGTTCACCGCCGCACTTGGATCGAAAACGGTGATGGGATGTGTCAGCCCTATGTTACTAACAGTCTGAGATCCATCATTGATACCATTGGCCGCCGTGGGCGGTGCGGTGATGGTTGGATCAACCAGATCCACTGCGTCTGCTTCGACATTGAGCGAAAATCTTGTGTCCGCCGGCATACCAACACCATCTCGTTGATTCATCGAATAGGTGCGCCGATCAAAATCGGGATGCATTCTCAGCAACGACATATCGTACGTGCGCCGCGGCAGACCCACCGGTTCACCGTCAACCGCATGATTTGTCGACAATGGATTCAAGCCGTTTGGAACACGGTACGTATGAGATTGATTCTCGAGCCGCATGAATCGCTGAATCGATGGCGACTCGTTCCCTCGGTGAACGGAGAATAATCCGGCGAACCGGGTCGGGTAGCGATAGTCGAGGGTCGGATTCAAGAGGTTCAAGTCCGAAACAAGATCTCCATTAATGTCGACTCCTGGCGTCGTCATGCTGTAACCACGGCGAGACTCGATAAACGCCTTGAACCCACGTCCGAAAGGAGTCGCGACGGTCCACTCGTACTGGTTGTTCTCCCCCATCGTCGATGGAATCTCGCGGAATGTGTCGAGGTCATAGGCGTTGGAAATTCCCCAGGCAAAGGAACGATAGACCGACCCGTTGGCGTACAGTTCAGAACCGGCAAATTCGTTCGTGAACCCGTCTGAACTGATCGGTAAGTTTGCGGGGTTGGCGGAGATATCTTTCGCGAGTGGGGTGGTGTCGCGTCTTGCCAAGTAGGGACGCAGCGGGTCCTCCCACAACATGTCCTCGGCGGCCGACGAAGTGTCTTCAAAGCCATCCAAGAAGTGGGTCACCAATGATCCAGCGTTTGCGGCAGGCCCCTTGCGAATGTAATCCGGGCTCGTATTGAGGTTGATCTTCCCGGGGGTTCGGTGAAGTCCGATGTAGTTATTCGGCGGCTGCAACGTTTCCACCGAACGATTAAACATTTCATAGCGCTGCACCGTTGCCGGGGGCAGTGTGCTGAATTCGTTGTCATTGCGGAAACGGACTTGCGTTGGATCAAACCAATGCTGGGTATCAAACCACACGGGCCCAATGTCTACGTAGTCGAAGACACGTTCAAATGCAGAACGTTCGCCAGTGAGAACGTCCTGGGTCAGTTCGACACCAGGCTCCGCATTTTGAGGAATGCCTAACTGCAGGCGACCCGCTGTATCGTTTGCGCGAAAGTGGCTGAACTGTTGATCAAGCCCATAGGGCTGATCAAAGCCAAGCAGGTAATTGAATGGTTCGGGCACCTCCCGACGGATCGGCGTACCTTCCAGTCGCGTGCCGGGTCCGAATTCCGCAAGAAGACGCGTCCGCGACACCGCGGGTACATTCATTAGATCGAGTGGCGACTGAAACTCGCGATCCATCCACGAAAGCGCTTGTAGATAGACATTCTCCGGTCCACCGATATCGAAGACGCCCGAGTTCGCATCCTCGCGAGTTGGCAAACCGAACTCACGATTTACGAAGCCAAAAGACTGTGTATACCAACTATTGACATCATCCAGTACGAGACCGTCGGTCGAGGGCTGATACGTGGAGTCCGGGGCAATCGGCGTCCGGTTTTCAGGCCCTGGACCAGGTATCGTTACGAACACCGGGCCTGTCACCGGTATTGCTTGACCGGTGCCGTCATCACGCCACATGCTTCCAATCTCATAAGTCCAAAAAGCATCCTGGCCCGCACCGGAATTATTCTCAAGCGATGACCTCAAACGATTTGTGGTCATCGTCAGTGTTGAGCGATTGACAATCTCGGTACGGTTCGCGGCCAGGACCGCAGTGGAGACACGGTCATCAAGAGCGTTGGGAATCTTGCGGCGTGTGTCCATCCGAACCTGCAGATTGAAATCCATCGGTCGCATTTCGTCCCAACCGCTTTGCGGGTCAACGGCCTCCGTTACCGTTGCCATTCCACCAAGACTTCGTGTGATCGTTTCACGCACGTCTTCTTCGCCATTGAACGTCGTCAGGTCCATTGGCAGGAAGTCGATGGTGATGTACGGATTGTCGACCGCGTCCCAGGGGATAGTCGGGTCGGCGAGCCGTTGCAGGAAGACCGTGCATGCCTCTTCGTGCGTCCCAATCTCCGCCCAGTTGTTATCCCGAAGTGGTGGTTCGAGGACATGAT
>JBCBLJ010000391.1:0-7509 GCA_038520195.1 Planctomycetota bacterium | reverse complement strand
TCACATGCGTGTCTATATCAGTGGGTGGCACCATTTGAGATGATTTCCATGCGTGTCTATATCAGTGGGTGGCACCATTTGAGCTCACCATTTGAGATGATTTCTGAATCGACAAACCGCCGCACCGATGATCTTCTGATAAAACAGGATTCTTGCGAAAGCTCTTGGACCACGGCACCATTTCATGATGGCGGACCGCCGATCGATGTGGATGATGTGTCCAATTGTCAGGCCGCCACGCGTTTCGTCACCGACACTAAACATGCATTGAAAGGCAAGAACGATGGTGCACTCGATTCGTTGGATATCAGTGACTCTCTTGGTCTTGTGCGGCTCCGTCTCCGCACAAGAACCAGAGTTCAAGGATACTTCTTACCGATTGTGGCGGGCACTTGAATCGACACCTTCCTACCTCCGTGTCAGCGCGGGCGTGGGCGAAGACGGCAGTCTGCTTTTGGTAGATTACGAAGTGACTCACTTTCTTCCCTCAAGTCCCGCTTCGGGTGATGGCGGGATCGACCTACGCCCCATCCTGAAGACGCGTTCACTCGAGGGAGCTCGGCTAAGCACCGTTGACGGAAAGCCACTTACGATCGCCGAATTTCAGAAGAGATTCAACAAAGCGCCCAACGCGGAGCGGGTCGGTCGAGGAAAGCCCGTTCGGGAGCACCATGAACTGATCCTGCTGGTCGAGCATCGAGGCAAGACGCCTCTGTATTTCCAGGACCTCTATCGCCCCGACATCGTGGTCGTCACAGTGCCGCCCAAGGTAATCCTGCCCAAAAAGGTCAAGCAGACGGGCGGCGTTCCCGTACCATGAACGCCAGGACGGGAGATCAAGATGGTCTGACCGCTCCACGTTTCGAATTCTCTCACCCAAACGGAGCCCCCTGATGTCAGACCTCACACGACGATCTGCTCTCTCGGCCGCGTTGCTCGCCGGTGGTGTCGCGGCGGTTTCAGGTTCGGAGGTTTCTTCGGATGAAACCTCGCTTTCCGACGGCGCTCAAGAGACGCCCGGTCCACCCAACAGTAATCAGGCATTCGTGATCGCCGCCGGGCTCACCAAAGAAGAAGCCGAGTGTTGGACGAAGATGGCAGAAGCAGCTGGTGCGTTCTTTAAGTTGCCCGAGCTTCACCCAATCGATCGGCAAGAAGTCGCCTCCGCGATCCACATCGTGCAGAACAAGCTGCTTGGTCGACCGACATATCGCAAGTACCTGGAACTCGCCAAAAAGGCGCGGGCCGGCGGTGAGTGATTGCTACTCCTCATAGATGTCGAACGCTTCGGAGATCGACTTCATCAGCGCCGCGTCCTGAAACTGCTCGTCGGTCATTTCGGCCAGACGAGCAAGGTATTCGTCGAACCGCCCGTTCTTGAAGATCGTGAGCATTCGGCCGCCGCCGTCGCACTCGGCGGCATGCCAGATGTTTGGCGGAACCGTCAGCGTGTCGCCGGGCAGCAAGGTGATCGTTTCGTCATCGAACGTGAAGACGATCTCGCCTTCAAGAACGTAAAACACCTCCGTCATCCGCTTGTGGTGATGGCGGCCGAGCTTGAAACGCGGCTTCAGTTCGTCTTCGACAAGACAAAGCTCCCCGGCAGTTTCGTTGGAGGCGAGTTTGACGAAGCAATGGTCCTGGGAGTAGTCGAAGTCGGGGCCGCCGCCACGCCGTACAAGTCGCTTCGTCATTTCAGTCGCTCCAAAAACGATTCGGCCATGCGCAGGTGCCTCTCTCGTTTGTCGACATCCATCTTCTTCGCCATGCTGCACATCATCGCCCAGCGCGGGTTCTTTGCCAACTCATCGGCATGATTCCAGATCCAGCGCCAATAGAGTCCATCCCAAACGTCGCACCACTCACCCTTCTTGTAGTGGCTCATTTTGCGAACATATGCCGAGCCCGAAAAGTATGGTTTCGTCGTGATCAATCCACCGTCGGCATTCTGACTCATCGCATAGACATTGGGCACCATGACCCAATCGTAGCTGTCGACAAACAGCTCCATGAACCAGCGATAGATCTCGTCGGGATCGATCTCGCAGAGAAACATGAACCCGCCCAGCACCATCAGTCGCTCGATGTGGTGGCAGTAGCCCGTCTTCAGCAGTCGGTGAATCGTATCGTCGATCGGTACCACGCCTGTCGAGCCGTCGTACAACGCCGAGGGCATCGGCCGATGGTGTTTCCAGTGATTCGTGGTCCGCATCTTGACACCGAGATCGACGTAGGTCGCACGCATGAATTCGCGCCAGCCGATGATCTGCCGAATAAATCCCTCCAGAGAATTCAGTGGGACCTCGTTCTTTGCGGCATATTTCATCGTGGCATCAACGACCTGTTTGGGTGTCAACAAGCCGATATTCAGTGCCGGCGTCAGAACACTGTGCCAGAGCCAAGACTCTCCCTCGACGATTGCGTCTTCAAAGTCGCCGAACTCACCGAGGCGATGATCTAAAAAGTGTTTCAGCCAGCGCGCGGCTGATTGGTGCGACGTCGGATAGTAGAGTGAGTCGATGGAGCCGGGATGGTCGGGAAACCGGCTCGTCACGTACTCCTCCGCCTCGCGGTCAAACGCGTCTCGTTTGAGTTCTAGCAGGCCGGGGATCGAATCGAGCCGTTTCTTTGGCACCTTCTTGCGGTTGTCCTCGTCGAAGCTCCATTTTCCTCCGACGGGTTCGCCGGATTGCAGCAGGATATCGAACCGCCTCCGTTGCCATTTGTAGAAGTCCGCCATGAACCAACGCTTGGTGCCTGATCGGTAGTCCTGGTTCTCGGGGTTGGTGTTGAGGAATCCCGGGTTGTCGAGCAGGATGAGTTCGATTTGACGTGATTGACAGAAACGCTTTAGCCGATGTTCGAAAAGAAAGTCCACCGGTTCCAGGGTCAACAACCGATCGCCCTTTTTGAACCGAGGCTTGACCCGATCCAACATCGCCGCCAGATTCGCGCCGACTTGATAGTCCAGATACAGTACGTCGCGGCCTGCCGTGCGAAGTTCAGCTTCGTAGCGTTTCATTGTCGCTCGATGCAGCCACAGTTTCTGGCGATGAAACTGGGCGGGGTACCGAGCGTCTCCGAAGAAGAGACTATCTTCGATCAAGACAACTCGATCGGGATTCGAGTTCAAACCCGGGTGTTTGGCAAAAAGTTGATTCGGCGGAACGAGTAAGTGAATGGTCGGTTGTTTAGCCATCGTTGAGGTTCACATGGCGCGTGGAAAGCGATCGAAACAGGAGACCAAGCTCTGCGTCACTTGCGGGCGGCCGTTCTCGTGGCGAAAAAAGTGGGAGCGTTGCTGGGATCAAGTTCGCTATTGCAGCGAGCGATGTCGGCGGCGTCGGAAATCATCCGAATCAAAGCAGACCGACGCTAAATGATTAGCCTTCGACAACCTGACCCTCGGCGATCAGCCACACTCGGTCGCCTTTGCGCTTGCGAATCCGATGGCTGCCGGTGAACTCACCGATCGCCGGAAGCACAAGGTGTTTGGCTGAATGCCAGTAGCATGGCAACTTTCCGATCGAGTCGGTTGCACCACCGATTCGGTATGCCGGATGAATGTGGCCGCACAGTACAAGATCGGCTTGACCGTCTGACTGACCCGGCTGATGAGTCAACGCGACGGTTCCGATTCGGTATTCGGTCACCACTTCGATCGGCCAATCGGTCGGCCAGGACTTCAACCGTTCGTCGTGATTCCCCTTGGTTAATAGAAAGCGGATGCTCCGATTCTGCTGGAAGAAGGAATCGAGGCAATCAACCACGTCCACCGCCAACGATGACTCGTCATGGAACATATCACCCAGGATCACAAGTTGATTCGCTTCGGTGCGACGGAGGAGCGTCTGGATCACGTCCAGCGTTCCTGATGTCGTTCCCTTGGGTACCGGAAGGCCGTGGTGACGGAAAGAAGCTTCTTTTCCAAAATGGGTGTCTGCAACAAACAGAGTTTTTTGATCGGGCCAAAACACTCCGCGTCGCGACAGCAACTCCAGCGTGACTCCGCTGAGGCAAACCTCCAAACTATCCGACATCATTCAAGACGTTTCCGCTGCGGATTCCAGTTGTTGCTGCATGCGAAGGATACGGTCTCGAAGAGTCTCACTGCTCACACGCTCTCGAAGTTTATCGACCAACAATGGGAACGCGAGCGGGGTTACTTTGGGAGGGTCGGTGACCAAGATGCGGCTCGCTTCGATTCGTTGGAGCGCATCCGCCATCCGGCTTGCTTCCAGCTTTTCGTCGAGCACTTCTCGTTCGGCTTGCTTTAGAAGCATGTTCCCGGGGTCGTACTCCTGGAACACATCAAAGAACAGATTGCTGCTCGCTTGCAGGTGTCGGGAGGGCTTGCGTTGCCCCGGAAAACCGGGGTGAATCAATCCCGCGACTCGGGCGATTTGTCGGAATTGCCGTTTGGTCATTTCCGTCGCGTTCATGCTCTCGAGCAAATCGCCGGTCAGCGTCTCACTTGTGAACAGGCCGGCATCGATCGCTTGTTCGACGTCGATGGCGGTGGGCGATTGAAGAACAACTCCGTAGTCATTGCAAGCCATCGAAAACGTTTGCTTCTTCAAACGAGAAAACCGGTAAGCCAGAAGAGCGGCCAAACCTTCGTGGACAAGACGCCCCTCGAACGGATAGGCAAACAACTGATAGCCACCTCGGGTTTTGATCCGTTCAATCAAGAGTTCATCGCCTTTGGGGAGTCGACTCCAACGGGACTGAATCTCAAACAGAGCCCGAAGCGACTTCATCTCGGATCCTTCAAGTCGTCCCGCCGACGCGTGTTCGATCTTCTGGCGAAGCGCCGCACTCAGTTCCGTCGACAGTGGCATTCTTCCGCCCATCCATCGCGGCACCGTTTCGGGCTGTCCCGAAGCGCGACGCACGTAGGCCGCGTTGTTGTTGATCCGTACCATTTCCACCAGCCGTCCCGCGAACAGGAACTTCACACCGGGAGTCAGCTTGCCGAGAAAACTCTCCTCCGCCGAACCGAGTGTCGCGCCGTTGAGGTACTTCACCTGCATCGAGGCGTCGGAAACGATCGTGCCGATATTCATCCGATGGCTGGTGATCGTTTTCCGCTGAGTCACGGTGAATCGGTCACCGTCGACTTCGACGCGATGAAAGTCCGGATAAGCGTTCAGCGAATCACCGCCACGCACGACGAAGTCGAGCACCCATTGCCACTCATCGTCCCGAAGAGACTGGTACGCATCGGTGGAACGCACTTCGTCGAGCAAACGCTCGCTTTTGAAACCACCGCCGATGGCAATTGTGACGACGTGCTGCGCGAGTACATCGAGCGGTTTGCGCATCAACGGCCGCGCCTCGAGCTTGCCCGACTTAATAGCCGATTGTGCGGCCGCCAATTCGATCAATTCGATCGCGTTGGTCGGCACAAACGCCAACCGGCTCGTCGCGTTGGGTTGGTGTCCGCTCCGGCCGGCTCGTTGCAACAGTCTCGCGGCGCCTTTCGGACTACCGATCTGGATCACCAAGTCGACGGCGGTGAAGTCGACACCAAGATCGAGACTGCTCGTGCAAACCACTGCTCTCAGCTTGCCCTCGCGGAGCCCATTTTCGACCCAAAGTCGCACGGCGGTGTCGAGCGAGCCATGGTGAATCGCTAAGACTCCCGCCCAGTCGGGGCGATGTTGCAATAGCTCACGGTACCAGATCTCCGTTTGCGAACGCGTGTTCGCAAAGATCAGGGCGCTGTTCACCGTTTCGATCAATTCGATCACCTGCGGCACCATCTTCGTTCCGATGTGCCCGGTCCACGGGAAACGCTCGATCTGTGCAGGGATGATCGACCGCATCTCGATCTTCTTTTTCTTGTATCCCTCGATGATCCGGGCTTTGGTCGTTCCTGTCGTGCCGACGATCGCGTCCAGCGCTTGCTCGAGATTTCCGAGCGTTGCCGACAAGCCCCACGTCCGAAGACTCGGCTGTAGCGTTCGCAATCGCGCGAGACACAATTCCGTCTGAATACCACGTTTCGTCCCGAGCAATTCGTGCCACTCATCGACGATGACACACTCCAAATCTGCAAACTGCGCGAGCACTCTTTCGTGCGTCAGCATCAACGACAAGCTTTCGGGTGTTGTAACGAGCGCGGTTGGAAGCTTGGCCAGTTGTTTGGCCTTCAGACTTTGCTTGCTGTCGCCGGTTCGAGACTCCAATCGCCATGGGAGTTTCATCGTCTCCAGCGGCGCTCGCAGCGATTGTTCGGTGTCACCCGCCAACGCGCGAAGTGGCGTGATCCAGAGTACGCGCAGCGGGGGCGGTCGCTTGGGATTCCATTTGGCGGGATCGCGATTTTCGCCAATCCATTTGAGTACCGGACCGAGCCACACGGCGAGTGTTTTTCCGGTCCCGGTCGCGGAGTGAACCAACCCACTGTAGCCGTCGCGATAGGCACGCCACACCGACCGCTGAAAACGAAAGGGCTTCCATCCAACGGACTCAAAGTACTCGTCCACTAGCGGTGTCGGTGAGACACGCCGCTTGGTTGCAATCGCCTCTTCGGGATCAGTCACCGGGCAGCAACTCCATTAGCTCCTCGAGTGTATTGGCCTGGTCCGGCTGTTTGTCGTGACGCCACCGCAAGATCCGCGGGAAACGCGTCGCGACGCCACTCTTGTGTCGTTTGCTTCGTTGCAATCCCTCGAACGCCAACTCCATTACCAATTGCGGTGTCACGCTTCGCACCGGACCGAAGGATTCTTTGGTGTTCTGTCGAATGAAGCGGTCGACCTGACGTATCTCGGCGTCGTCGAGTCCGCTGTATGCTTTCGCGAATGGCACGAGTTCGCCGTCTTTCCAAAGCGCGAACGTGTAGTCCGTGAATAGGCTTGCCCGCTTACCATGACCTTTCTGGGCATAGATCAAGACGGCATCAATGGTGAACGGTGCGACCTTCCATTTCCACCAAGTCCCGCGGACACGTCCGACATCGTAGGGAGCGTCCAAACGTTTGAGCATCAAACCTTCGGCGTTGCGCTCGCGGCTCGATTGACGAAGTTCGCCGAGATCCGCCCAGCTTTCGGCACGAATCAGTTCGTTGAGGTGCAAGCGTGGATGACCGGTGTCTTGAACGAGACTCTCGAGGCGACCACGTCGCTCGTGAAAGGGCTCGCTGCGCAGATCTTCTCCATTGGCCTCGAGCAAATCAAACGCGCGGAAAACGACGGGCACTTCGGTGAGCAACTTCTTGCCGACTGTTTTGCGGCCGATTCGCCGTTGAAGCTGTGCAAATGGAAGGACGCCGCGGATTTCGTCACACGCCAGGATTTCGCCATCGAGGACCGTCCCGTCGGGTAAGCATTGTCCGGCGGACTCGATCTCCGGCCACCTTCCCTCCATCAATTCTTCGCCACGGGACCAAAGGTAAGTGTTGCCACCGCGATGAATCAACTGGCCACGGATGCCGTCCCACTTCCACTCGGCCGCATATGCATCGACATCGCCAAGCAGTGTCGGACCCTGTTCGGCATCCAC
>JBCBLJ010000643.1:0-4980 GCA_038520195.1 Planctomycetota bacterium | reverse complement strand
TTCATCGTCCTTCAGATCGTCCAACTCCTCGTCGGGCGAGATGTCTTCGAGGATGTCAATGATTTCGTCGCGAATTCCCGCAACTCCCCGATAGAATCCAGTTTGAGCCGTTCCGAGGTCCATATCCCCGAGCCAAAATCGATGACCCCTGGTGAAATTCGCGACGAAATCATTGACATCCTCGAAGACATCTCGCCCGACGAGGAGTTGGACGATCTGAAGGACGATGAACCGTTTCGGGACCAGTTGGAGCTCGACAGCATGGACTTCCTGGACATCGTCATGGAATTGCGAAAACGACACCGAGTCCAGATCCCCGAAGAGGAGTATGGGGCTCTTGCCAGCATGGCGACGACGGTCGAATACCTCGAGCCGAAGATGCGCGATATCGTCAAATCGTAGACTCGTCGGCCAGCTTGCTTGTCGACGACAATGTGTTGCAGGAATGCAACTTTGATCTCGCCATCGTCACGTTCATTTTGAAGGAACCGTCGTCCAACCGTGTCTGATTCATACGACACCATCATCATCGGTGCCGGCATGAGTGGTTTGGCGGCTGGAATCCGCTTGGCCCATTACGATCAACGGGTCTGCATCCTCGAGCGCCACTACACCATCGGTGGATTGAACTCGTTCTATCGCATGGGGGGGCGAGACTACGACGTCGGCCTCCACGCGATGACCAACTTTGCTCGCAGAGGTACCAAAAAGGGTCCGCTTGCGAAGTTGATTCGGCAGTTGCGCTTCAGTTGGGAAGACTTTCATCTGGCGGAACAGATCGGATCATCGATTCGATTCCCCGGTGTATCGCTCGACTTCACAAATGACATCGAACTGCTTGAGAGTCAGATCGCCGAACGGTTCCCCGATCAAGTCGATGGGTTCCGCACGCTGTGCGGATCGTTGCTCGATTATTCCGATATGGATGGCGCCGATGAGCGTTTCATGCGATCGGCCCGTGATGTTCTGCGTGAGCATTTGAGCGAGCCGCTGCTGATCGAGATGCTGATTTGCCCGTTGATGTGGTACGGCAATGCTCGCGAAGACGACATGGACTTCGGGCAGTTTTGCATCATGTTCCGGGCTTGTTACCTGGAGGGCTTTGGCAGGCCGTTTAAAGGCGTGCGAGTGATTCTGAAGAATCTCGTGCGGAAGTTTCGCGGGCTCGGAGGCGAGTTGAAGCTGCGAAGCGGGGTTTCGAGAATCTGTGTCGAGGACGGTCGCGCGGTGGGAGTCGTCTTGGACGACGGGACGGAGTTGAGCGGATCGCGAATCCTGTCCTCGGCGGGCAACGTCGAAACCATGCGGATGTGCGAAGATATCACGGAGGTGGAAGTGGCGCGGGCGGGGAAGCTCTCGTTTATCGAATCGATTTCGGTGCTCGATCGTATGCCCCAGGCCTTTGACTTTGATCGGACGATCGTGTTCTACAATGACAGCGAGCGTTTTCATTGGAAGCGACCGGACGATTCGCTTTGCGATGCGCGGACCGGCGTGATCTGCTCGCCGAACAACTACGTTTACGAGAGCGAGGATGGCGAGTTACCAGACGGAGTGATCCGGATCACGACGCTCGCGAACCATGATCGGTGGTGTGAACTCGATGACAACACCTATCAATCCGAGAAAGTGCGTCAGTACGACCAGTCGGTGGCCTCGTCGGTGCGTTTCATGCCCGACTTTCGCCGCTACGTGATTGACACCGACGTGTTTACGCCTAAGACCATCCGCCGCTTCACGTGGCATGACAACGGCGCGGTGTACGGTGCTCCGGAAAAGCAACTCGACGGCACGACGCATCTTCCGAATCTGTTCCTGTGTGGCACGGATCAGGGATTCGTGGGAATCGTGGGTGCCATCGTCAGCGGGATCAGCATGGCGAATCGCCATTGCCTCCGCTGATCGTCGAGTTCCCCAGCTATTTCGGGCGGCTCTCGTCTGACACTGCCGACTGTGAGGCTCTTCCTCGATCGCGCGGCCGGCTACTCGGTCATCTTGAGATCTTTGAGCCAGCGATAGCACAGCGGCAACCAAAGATCCTTTTCGCTACCGGTCTCACGGCCGCCGAATCCGTGGCCGCCGGTGGCGAAGATATGTAGCGACGAGGGAATGCCTTGTCGTTTCAGCATCGAGAACAATCCGACGCTTCCCATGCAAGACAACCGATCGTCATAGGCATGTGCCAAGAACATTGGGGGCGTCGAGTCGGTGACTCGAATATCCTCGGCCATCTCGTCGGACTCGTACTGCTTGGTCAGGTAAGCGGGGTAGATGAGCGCGGCGAAATCAGGGCGGTAGGATTGGGAGTCGTAGTCGTCGGCCGGTTCGTAGTGTCGCTTAGTCGCCAACGCTGTCTTGGTCGCCGCGTTCCCGCCGGCCGAAAATCCGAGGACGCCGACGTGCTTCCGCGTCATTCCTTTCGCGCCGCCACCTCGGATGATCGCGAGGCTACGTTGGACATCTTGAACCGGCGGTAACCAACGCTCATCTTCCTGTCGCGTGGGGACCCGGTACTTGAGCACCGCGGCGCTAACGCCACGGCTTTGAAACCACTGTGCGATCTCTGTTCCCTCGAGGTCCCAAGCCAAAATGGTGTAGCCGCCACCGGGACAGATCACGACCGTCGCGGATGCATTTTCGGCGGGGTAGAGATGCAATTGCGGAGTGCTGACGTTGCCAAGGCGGACCACCGAGCGGCCCGCGACGTTTCGCGAATCCGGCGTGCTTGTATCGAGCTCGGCAGAACCCGGTGCGGTCCATTGGGGTGGATCGCCCGGCCAAACTCCGACAACCTCCACGTCCTCGGCGTAAGCGTTGGTGGCGATCGAAATCAGCAGGACGAGCGAGCAGGCGATAGAGGTTTTCATCGGTGTGACGCGGGAGGCTGGGGTAAGGAAAACGCGATCGTTCGACGCTGTATCACTCTGCCATTTGTCCGCGAACTTCCGGCAAAGTGTGGGTCGTGCCGGCTCAGTTTAGCCGGTGATCGCCGCTCCGGCCCGACATCCAAGAACAGCGGCAGTGCGTTGCGCTAGGCGACGTTGTCCAGCAGGCGACGTTGTCCAGCGGGCCACGTTGTCCAGCAGGCCACGTTGTTTGGCAAGCCACAACGCGAGAAGCCGGACGTCGGCGGGGACGCGCCGGCTCTCGGACTCGCAGCCCCGCCTCATCGCTTGAGATCCCAACGGCTTGCCGAGAAGCGTCACGGCCTGAAGCTTCGCCTAGCACTGATGGCTTCACGCCATGCTGGCGATCAGGAACGTCGGCGTCCGCGACCACCCCGGCTCCGCGATGGAGCCTTTTTGTGATTCTCGATGTTCTTATCGACGAGCAGCGTCACGATTTCCTGCCAGGTTGGAACCGGCTTTCGTCGTCGACCGTCATCCTCGTCGGATTCATCGGCATCGGAGTCATTACGACCGCGCCGCGATCGCGAGCGTGGAGGACGGTCCTCGGTATCCTCGTCGGAACGGCCACGACCTCGACGTCCACGTCTTCGCCGTCCGCGACGGATCACGTCCACTTCTTCGTCGTCCTCGTGGTCATCGTCAAATGCCGACGCGGGTTCTGCGTCCTCGAACTCGTCTTCGCCGCTATCGCGGCTCTCGTCGTGAGACTCCGCTTCCGGACGTCGGCGACTACCACGACCGCGTCGTCCACGTCTTCGTCGACGCGGCTCTTGTTCTTCCTCTTCGTCGGAGTCACCGTCGAACGCATCGATGCCGTCACCAAAGTCCGTGAGGTCATCGTCATGGTTTTCTTCGATCTCGTCTTCTTCGCGGACACGCTCGGCTCGTTCGCGGCCACGGCCACGACCTCGGCGACGTCGCGAACGCGGTCGGTCGCTGGATTCGCGATCCGAATCGGCACCACGGTCGTCGTCGTCCCGCCGCGAAGAGATTTCCGAATCGACTTCCGCGACTTCCACGTCGTCCTCTCGCAGCCGTTGACGCTGGCCACGTCGACCACGTCGTCGCCGACGCGGCTCCTCATCGCCGTCGCCGCGCGGGCGCTCGGATGGGTCTCGTTCAGACGCGGTTCGCGAGCGGCGCGGTGAATCCTCCGGTTTTACGTCTTCGCTGGATCGCGGGTGGCGGTCGCCACGGCCGCGTTTTCGGCCGCCACCGAACGAGCTCGACTCCGCCTCGTCGTCGGATTTCGACTTAATCGGATCGGCCGAGGATTCATCTTCGTCGCCGAAGTCGGCAAAGGACCGGAAGGAAAGCGGATCGAGAGGGTCCGAATCCGCGGATGGCGACACGACCAATTCATCGTCGCTCGGCTCCTCAGCGCGAGCATCCAATTCGGCGGAGGCTTCCGCGGAGGATTCGACAATTTCAGACTCCGAGTCCCCGTCGAGTTCCTCGTCGGCTTCGGCACCAAGGTCGAGGCCGAGTCCAGAGCCGAAGGCGCCGGACGACCTCTTTCGCTTGCTTGGTCGCTTTTCTCGCGTGTCCCGAACCTCAATCGCTGTCGGGGCACGGTGCGGAGCCGGCTCATCGACCGATTCGATGCCGAGTTCTCCTGCCAGGTCGGACCAAGCCGCTTCGTCGACGGCGGGTACTTGGGGGGCGGCGTCTTCTTCCGCGAAGAGTTTGTCTGACGCCGACTCGGTTTCCTCACGTTCGAGCAATTCATCGACGACCGGCTCCTCAACGGCGGCGGGCCCTCCGGCGGCGAGTTCATCGATGTCGGGATCCCGTTCTTGAGCGCCGAACCCGGGGAGCAACGTTCCTTGCTGAGGCTTTGTCAGAGCGTCGAGGACATCGTCCGCTTTGAGCGGGTCGACGCCCGTTTTGGCCTCGTTGCCCGTCTCTTCGGGGGCACTCACGTCGGCCGCGGCCTCGGCGACAGGAGGTGGCTCATGTGAGGCACTCGAACCGTCTTTGGGCTCTTGTTGATCGCTCGATTTGGTTGCTTTCTCGGCTGGTTTCGACGCTTCTTCGGGAGGCCCGGGGGTGCCAAGAATTTTGGCGAGGA
>JBCBLJ010001201.1:0-1567 GCA_038520195.1 Planctomycetota bacterium | reverse complement strand
GGAAGACCGATCGCGATCGCGGAGGGGACAGTGATCAAGGAGGTCTTGCTGTGAGGCGACCGTCACTGCTGATCGTCGTCACCTTTGCACTCGTGGGATGTGGAAGGCAGAACGACTCACCGGATCGCGTGGCCAAGACGGAGGTGTCCTCGGAGCCCCAAGTCAAGTCGAACGAATCGATTGTTCCATCGCTCGCCGAGCAGGAACCAAGTGCGGCCCTGGCAACGGCGACGCATGCCGAGGAGTCGCTGCCCGACAATGGCTTGGCAGACGCGGGGAGCGAATCCGCAGCGACGTCGCCTGACGATCGACCTTCTGAAGGTGAAGCCGACGAGACTGCTGACACCCTCAAGACGGCTACCGCAGAGGATTCGGCGGAAGGCGAAGAGGTCTCGGAGACCGAAGGTGCAGTTTCCTTGCTTGATGACGACGAAGCGTCCGAGAGTGAGTTCGTAGACACTCGGCCGCCGCCTCATTATTTGATTTGGCTACCGACCACCAAAGGGCCAATCTTGCTTGGGATGGATATTTGGATCGGCGAATCCACGTTGGCCGAGGCGTTTGAATCCACATTCGCGGAAGTTCTAGCGGATGCCCAAAATGAATTCACCGAATCGTTGAGTTGGGACGATTTCATTGATCACGTCTCAGGAAACGCGACCAAGTTTGGATCCAACGTGGGCCGGCTGAGCGGGCAAAAACGCAACTTGATCAAGAACTACGATCGCAACGACAACAAGCTTGTCGAGCTTGAAGAGGCGAAGCGATTTGTGCTTCGCGATTCAATGTTTTCTGGCGAGCTGAGAGTGTACGGCACCGATGCTTTTCGATACCGCAACCGCGCAAAATCACGTCTTTTCGAGGCCATGGATCGTGACGGGAACCGCGAACTGGATCGGAGCGAAATCAGCGTTGCTTGTGATTCGATCTTGGCGGCTTTGGATGCAAACTCCGATGGTTGCATTGCTTTCGCGGAGGCTGAACCCGCAAGCGAAATGCGATCGCGAGCCTGGAATCGAAGATCCCGACGTCATGGCGATGTTGCGATGGACTTGGCCGGTTTTGTGAACTGGGACAACGTTGCATACTCCTTCAATGGATGGCTCGAAGAGTCGCCGTTCCGGTGCGATGGTTCGCCGATCAAGAGGCTCGATCAAGACTCGAGCGAATCCATCGAACCCGACGAAGCACAGGGGCTCCTTGAGTCGGATCCGTCGGTCCGCTTGATCGTTCGGTATCCGGAAGTGAGCGGTACCGCGACCATTGAGACCGAAGTTGTCGGCGAAGATACGGGCATTGATGTCGTTGTCTCGGAATCGCTGGATCAGATCGACCTTTCCGCGGAGGATTTTCAACTGTCGGTGTCGCTCTGCGAAACGGCTCGCGTCAATACCGAGATACCGCGTGAGGCGTTTGACCAGCTCGATGCCAACAAGGATGGTGGGCTGGATGAGAAAGAAATCCCTGATGGCGCCGAGGAGCAACTCAGTCTCGAAATGTATGACGAGAATGAGGACGGGAAGCTGAGTTACGATGAATTAACTAAGCGACGCGTTGAGCTTGAATC
>JBCBLJ010001109.1:0-2057 GCA_038520195.1 Planctomycetota bacterium | reverse complement strand
TCCCGTCACCGCCATCGATGGAGTCCATCCCATCACCACCGGCGAGGATATCGTTCCCGTCGCCGCCCTCGATCGTATCATCACCCTCGTCGCCATGGATGTCGTCGTCCCCATCGAAGTCATAGAGTGGATCATAGCGTTCGTCAGCGGTGGTGCTGAAAATCGCGGTGCTTAGGAATCCATAGTCGCGTCCATCAACGTCTCGGTCACCATCGCGGTCGCCGAAGAGTCGAAAGAACTGATCCCTTTCTTGGTCTCCAAAAACGTAGTCGCCGCCTGGATTTCCGTCTCCGTCACCGTCGAGTGCAAGCCCGCCGATCGATACCCGAGATGCATTGAGCGTGAGTTGGTAATTTCCGTCAGCGAGACTTGGCCCGGATTCTCGTTCGTCCGCCGAGGGCCCACTTGCGACGTGAAGGCGAAGCTGCGTGCTTCCATTGGCAGAGTCGACCGACGCGACCGTATTCACTTCCTCTTGCGTCTCTCGATTGACAATTCGAACGAGATCATTCTGGCTAAAGTCGAGGTCGACGGCCGAGTCAAAGTCGATCAACACGTGATCGATGATGGAACGCTGACTATCGCCATCGGCGACAACCACCTGAGAGACACGGGGGACATCATCGTTGAGAAGCGTGCCGATGCCCGTGCCGACATCGATCGACACACCTTGGGCATTGGAGAGTTGTACCTGAAACGTCTCGTGAGACTCCGGCAATCGGTCGCCAATGATCGGCACTGTGAACGTTTGCCGTTGGACACCGACATCAAACACGAGCGTTTGACTTTGCGAAACGTAATCCGCGCCCGTGGTGATTCGGAAGATTTCACCACCTCGATCTACGACATAGAGATTGCCTTCAGCGTCTTCCCCGAAGGATGCGATGCTTGAAATCGTTCCCGCATTGGGGTTGATCCGTTCCGTCCAATCGATGAAATCTTCAAAGTTGGTTCCGTCGTGGCTCGCCGGAGTATCACCGTTGAAGCGGAACGACCAAATTCGGGACGTCACGAAGTCAGCGAAGAAGTAGTGACCTTGAAGTTCCTCGATCGGCCCGCGGTAGACGTAACCGCCTGTCACCGAGAAACCGCCTGTGCTAGAGGAGTTGTGGTTGTAGTCGTAGACGGGCGCAATCGCACCGACTGGCGACGCGCCGCCGACCGATGGCGTCGCGATCGTGCCTTCGCGGAGCCGCCAACCATAATTCTCACCACCCGCGCTCTCGGCCGGCTGAACGTTGATCTCCTCTTTGACGTTTTGCCCCACGTCCGCAATGTAGAGGTCACCGGTCTCTCGGTCGAAACTATTTCGCCAGGGATTGCGAAGCCCATAGGCCCAGACTTCGTCGGCTCCGGTTACGCTCGCACCGGCAAAAGGATTGGAGTCAGGAATGGCGTAATTGCGACTCGCGTCGGACGGGAAGTCGTCACCATCGATGTCGATTCGGAGCATCGCGCCGAGTAGCGTGTTGGGGTTTTGGCCGTGATCAAACGGGTCGTTTGCCGAGCCGCCATCGCCCGACGCGATGTAGAGGTATCCATCGGGCCCAAAGTCCATCCAACCTCCATTGTGATTGCCGAACGGTTGATCGAAGCCGAGGATTCGGCGCTCACTCGTTGCGTCAGCAGTGTTCCCATCGGCATTCGCCGTGAACTCGCGGATCAAGGTGTCGCGGCTCGAATCGGTCGTGTACACAAAGAAACGTCGATTGGATTCGTACTGCGGATGGAATGCGAGGCCGAGTAATCCACGTTCTCCGTTGAGGCTCAGGTTCGAAACCGTAAGAAAGGGTGTCGCCGCGACGGTGTTGGTCGAGAGGTCAACTTTCTTGATCACTCCATCCTGTTCCAGCACAAACAGCGAGTCTGGATCGCCAGGCGCGTGTGTCGTGTAGATGGGTTCCGAGAGTCCATTGACGACCCGTTCAACCTGCAACGCCGTAGCTGTCTCGTCGACGGTTGTGACATCCACCGAAACGTTGCCGGGCGAAGGTGCGGAAAGTGTGACCTCGAAGTCGACCGTCTGCTCTCCGTTCCCTTCGGTGACCGACACGTCC
>JBCBLJ010000131.1:0-13806 GCA_038520195.1 Planctomycetota bacterium | reverse complement strand
CGATCTACGTCGATCGGTTGCCACCGGAGAGTGAGCTTGTCAGTTTTGACCCTCGCACCGCGGGCGTTGAGGAGAACCGTGACTTGCGGGTTCGGTTCGCGGATCGTACCGGCAACAATATTCATGTGCTGTGGGACTTGCCGGCGGCGCTGAGCGATGCGGAGGTCGTCGCGATGGTGGATGGAAACTCTCAGGCGAACCGTCTTGATCGCGACCTCTTTGTTGCGCCGATTGATGGTTTGACACACGGCAACCACGTCGCCACGGTCGTGACGTTTGAGATGACGGGGAATGTGAACGTGCAGCGATTCCCGGGGCTTTTCACGTCGACGATCTTTGGCAGCGGTCTCGGCGACCTCGACTTTAATGGGGCCATCGACACGGACGATGTCAGTCTTTTGCAAACCGTCTTCAACTCCGATAACAGCCAATTCAATCCCGCGGCTGACTTCAACGGCGATGGTCTGATCAACGTCGAAGACCTCGCGCTTTTCTATGAGTTGCTAGTGCTCTCGGAAAACACCGGTGACACGCTCGACGCATTTGATGTTTTTGCCGTGCAGGACGCGCCCATCGACTTTGGAGATGCCCCGGAGAGTTATGGGACCACGTTTGCGGCCGATGGGCCGCGGCACTTGGTGACCATCAGCCCGATCCTCGGAGCGTCGGCCGATACCGATGCCGATGGGCAGCCGACGACGAGTTTTGAGGGAGACGACGGCGACGGCAATGACGATGAGAACGGGCTGGTTAGCATCGATCCATTGTTGATCGGCGAGTCGGCGAACCTCACCGTGAGCGTGTCCGGCGAAGCAAGGCTGGACGCGTGGATTGACTTCGACGGCGATGGCCAATTCGACCATCCCGCTGAACACCTCGGTTTGGGAGCGTCGATCGTGACACAGGCGGGCGACAATGTCATTTCAGTGTCTGTCCCCGGCGATGCCGTCGCCGGTAGCACCGCGCTTCGCATCCGCGTCAGCCGCAGCGGCGGTCTTCTGCCGACAGGACTCGGCGGTGCCGGCGAAGTCGAAGATTATGGCGTCGAACTGGTCCGGCGACCGACGGTCGGATCCGTGGTCCTCAACGACGGCGAGGCACAGCGATCGAGCTTGACCTCGATCGAGGTCGTCTTTGATCGTGTGGTTACGGCACCACAAGCCGCCTTCGGGTTAGCGCATCGAGAAACCGACATGCCGGTCAACGGATTGCAGTTCGCGAGCCGCATCGAATCCCAACGGTCAATCGTGCGGATCACTTTCGGTGCCGATCCACAGGTACTCCAGCGGCCAACGGGCAACTCGCTCTTGGACGGGAATTATGAGTTGACCATCAATGGACAGCAGATTCTGGATGATTCTTCATCGCTGCAAATGCAGCAGGACGTGGTTTTCGGCGACGAGGCCACGGATTTGTTCTTTCGTTACTTCGGAGACTCCGATGGCGATCGCGATGTCGACGGCCAAGACCTCGGCGGTTTGTCGCTAACCTTCTTCTTGACCGAAAGCGACCCCGGTTTCGATGCCGTTTATGATCGAGATGGAGATGGTGACGTTGATGGCCAAGACTACGGAGCGTTCTCGACGAGGCTTTTCCAGCCCTTCGATTTCTAGATCGGGTCAAGGTGTTTGGAGAGCAAACGCCGACTCTGAAAGTGGTCGTGCCTCTCGTTTTCGACGGGACGGTCCGTTGTTTCCCAATCCAGCGCTTGAGCGGTCCTTTGCAAGACCGTCAGTCCGATTCTTGCCAGAGACCCGTTCGATAAAACGTGTCGAGTTGCGCGATGACGGGCTCGATGTGGAAGCCGTGTTCGGCGAGCCATGCGTCGCTGTGATACGTGTCGAGGTAGCGCTCGCCGCCATCGCAGATCATTGAAACCACCGCTGCGGGTTCGTCGCGTTGGGCGAGTTCCGTAATAATCTGAAAAGCCGCGAAAAGGTTGGTTCCGGTCGATCCTCCGCAGCGACGGTTGAGAAGCTTGCGTAAAAACCGTAACGTTCCAAAGGTGGCTTCATCGGGGACGCTGATCATGCGATCGACGACGGAGCACACGAAAGACGGTTCCACCCGTGGGCGTCCGATGCCCTCGACCCGCGAGCACTGTTCGGAAAGCAGATTCTTGTCGCCGGTTTGAAAGTAATCATAGAACACCGAGCCTTCTGGGTCCGCGACACAGAGCTTGGTCGACATGGCCTTGTAACGGATGTATCTGCCGATTGTCGCCGAAGTTCCTCCGGTCCCGGCGCTGCAGACAATCCAGGTCGGCACCGGCGGGCACTCGCTGCTCATCTGCTCAAAAATCGACTCCGCGATGTTGTTGTTGCCTCGCCAATCGGTCGCCCTTTCGGCATAGGTAAACTGGTCCATGTAGTGACCGCCGAGTTCATCCGCGATGCGTGCCGCTTCGGCGTAAATGTCGTTGGGCTCTACGAAACGGCACTCGCCGTTATAAAAACTAATGTTGTCAATTTTCTCCTGAGAAGTGCCCTTGGGAACGACCGCGATGAACGGAAGACCGAGGAGCTGTGCGAAGTAGGCCTCCGAAATTGCCGTGTTGCCGGATGACGATTCGATGATCGGTGTTCCTTCGGTGATGTGCCCGTTGCAAAGACCGTAAAGAAACAATGACCGCGCCAGTCGGTGCTTGAGGCTGCCAGTGGGGTGAGTCGATTCGTCCTTGAGATACAGTGACACGTTTGGGTGCGCGGGCAGTGCCACTTTGATCAAGTGCGTGTCGGAAGATCGCTTTACATCCGCTTCGATCAGATACAGTGCGTGACGGAGCCAATCCGACATTTTCTCGTTTCCTTGCTAGAGCGTCACAAATGCAACGCCAATCCGCAGGCCGTTCTGAACCGACGCACGGGCCATGCTGAGTGGATAAGATAGTCACGCGACAACGAGGCTAGGCTTTTCACTCACGCTGACGGACACATGAAAGACACCGCCCGACGCGGCAAGCGACTCCACCTTCGCTTCACGCTCTTGATCGCGACCCTGCTGACGGGCCATTTCGGCAGAGCGTATGCAACGGTCCGATCCGATTCAACGACCCAACCGCATTTCATTCTGATTCTGGCGGATGACCTGGGCTACGGGGACGTGGGCTACCAAGGTGCCCCCGATGTCGAGACACCGAATCTCGATCGCTTCGCTAGCGAAGGCATCACGTTTACCCAAATGCGGGCGAACTGCACGGTCTGTTCGCCGACACGGGCGGCGATCTTGACGGGTCGTTATGCCGATCGCGTTGGAGTTCCTGGCGTGATCCGTACGAGGCCGCAAGATAGTTGGGGATACCTCGCCGAGAACGTGCCCACGCTCGCGGACCGCTTAGGAGACGCAGGATATCACACCGCGATCGTCGGTAAGTGGCACCTCGGTCTTGCCCAGCCCAACACGCCGAACGAACGCGGTTTCGAGCATTTCCACGGATTCCTCGGCGACATGATGGATGACTACTACACGCACCGGCGTGGCGGTAAGAACTTCATGCGCAAGAACGCGGAGACGATTGATCCACCGGGGCACGCGACGGACCTCTTTACGGACTGGGCGATCGAATATCTCAACGACCGCAAAGAGAGTGACCAGCCGTTCTTTCTGTATCTGGCATACAACGCGCCGCACTTTCCGATTCAGCCGCCGGACGAGTGGTACCAACGGACGAAGAAAAAGTTCCCCGACATGCCGGAAAAGCGCGCCAAGAATGTCGCACTCATCGAGCATCTTGATGGCAGTCTCGGAAAGCTGTTTTCGGCGATCGATCAAATGGGGCTGCGTGACTCGACCATGGTCGCCTTCACTTCGGACAATGGTGGTTCGCTCCCGCACGCCCAGCGCAACCTGCCTTGGCGCGACGGCAAGCAGAGTCACTACGACGGCGGTTTAAAGGTGCCATTCCTGATTCGATCGCCGAACAGCAAGCTTGCGGGCACAAAAAGCGATTACGCGGGAATGATATTTGATCTTGCCGCAACGTTCCTTCAGCGATCCGGAGTGAAACACGACGGCGACTCCGACGCGGTAAGCTTGGTGCCGATCTTGGAAGGACGCCAGCTTTCGACGCCGGATCGGGAATTGTATTTTGTTCGTCGCGAAGGAAACAATCGCTATGTGGGCGGGGCGTACCATGCGGTCATTCGCGGCAAATGGAAACTGCTTCAGAACGATCCGTTTTCTCCGCTCGAACTTTACGACCTCGAAGCCGATCCGCAGGAAACGACCGATCGAGTCAAGAAAATGCCGAGGATCGCGAATGAACTCAAAAGCGTGCTACGAAAGCACATTCAGCGCGGCGGCCGGGTTCCCTGGCAGCCGCCCTATTGACCGCGGAATCAAAGAAGATGATTGAAGAAAAACAGATCCGAAAGGCGGAGTTCAACCCCAAGGTTTGCACGTATTGGTTGCTTTCCGGTGCGATAGCGATTTCATTTACCATCGTCGGAATACCCTTTCTGCTGCTCTGGTTCCCGATCGGACTGCTGATCACAAAACGCTATCTCAGCAGCATGGAATGCACATTGACTGACAAGGCATTGAAGGTCAAGAAAGGTGTCTTTGTGAAAGTTGAAAAGACCATTCCCTTGGAAAAGATCACCGACATGGGAATGGTGCAAGGCCCGATCATGCGCGCGTTTGATTTGCATACGCTTTCGGTCGAGACCGCCGGTCAGTCTGGGGTCGGGGCGCTTGTCGCGCTGACGGGCATTGTCGACGCACCCTCGTTTCGCGAAGCCGTCTTGAAACAGCGCGAAGCGGTTTCGGCGACACCTTCTACTTCACCCGCGACCACGAGTGAGGGCATGAGTCAGTCGTCGGATGCGGTTTCGTTGCTAACGGACATTCGCGACACCATGCAACGAATCGAGTCGTTGCTCGAGAAAGCGGGCCGCGAGTAGACCGATTGGCAACATCGCTCTACTTCCCATGACCGGTGGCTAACAGACGCGGCGCAACCATCAAGTCGCCAACCTGTCGAGGGCAATCGATTGAAAAAGCTTCGCTACTGGATTTTGGTACTCGGCGCCGGCATCAGCTTGTGGGGACTCTCCGACCTGAGGATCAGTTCGAACGCTTCCCAAGAGCCGATCGAAGTGGACCTCGCCGAATTGGAACGAGGCGCGGACGTGCCCGGGAATCACATTCGGCTCGGCGAGCACCTGGCGATCTTCGAAACCGCTGTCTACGACTTGTCTTCAGGGGATGCTGGCACGCCCGGTCGCGGTGATGAGGCGGGCCTGAGTGAAGTCTACTACCCAATTATTTCACCGCGACACCGCTTCGCAAGACGCTTGAATTTGGGCGAAAAGACGTCGCTTGCGGAGATCCCCCTCAATCAGATGAAGACACTTGACGACTTTCGCGTGGTCGTCAAGACAGACCAATACCCGACCGTTGGATCGATTCCTTCGGGTGCTGCTCAAATGCCTGAACTTCGCGGGATGGTCGTCAACTCGATCGGGGGCATGAACTACGAGCAGGAAAATATCTGGCGGCGACGCTACCCGGGCATCGACTTTGAATCGATTTTGGTGATCGAGCCCGGCCGGGAACCGGGATCGGCCGTTCGGTCGATTCTCGCGATGGTCGTCGGTTTTCTTGTTTTGGTGCTCGGTATTTTTCTATTCCTGCTCGAAAAGGAGCACGAGGGATGAAAGCCCCGATGCCCGCTTCCACGGAATACGTCCTGTGCGCACTGGTGGTCCTACCGGCGTTTACTTGCGCATCGGCCATCCATGCACAGCCCTTGGTCGCACGCACTTCCAGTCTTGAAAGCGTGATCGCCAACGCGGATCAAGTGTTCGTCGCAAGGCTCGTCAAGCTTGGCGAGACGAAACAGATCGAGGGCAGAAGCGTTCACAACGCGGTGATCGAGATTCAAGAGACCATCAAACGCGATCTCTTTGAAACCGAGTCGGTGCCCGCGATGCAGATCAACCTCTCGATCGACCGGTTCACGTTGGCGGACTGGCAAAAGCAGTCTTCACGCTTGCTTGTTGCCATCGACCTCGAGCATCCGGACGCCGATCTTGCGATCGAGATCATGCCGGGAGCCACGGAAGTTTTTCGGGCTGACTTCTCGCTCTTAGATCAACCCGAACAAGTGATTCGGGCCGCCAAAGAGTACGCGCGGTCGCTGCCCGCTCGAGTCAAGCGGCTGCACACGTTTCGATTGACGGTGCCGCCAGAATTGGTCGAGGGGACACGATGGGAAGACTTTTATTCGTTGCAACTCGATGTCCCAGCGGACGATGATCTGGAGGCGCGTGCTCTCCGCTACATCGAGTCGGAAGACTATGGCAAACGCTACGACGGGGTTCGCGCGATACGCTACTTTCGTTCCGAAGCGAATGCTCGGCGAGTCGAACGACTGCTCCGCGACGATGGATGGTCGATCTATCAAAGCGCGGAGAGCAATGGCGGAATCGAAGTGCGTTACCACGGCGTACGGGCCGAGGCATACCGAACGTTGAAGTCCTGGGGCATCAGTGTGGACAAGCCGATTGTCCGAGATGAGGTCGCCAAGCCGACCAAATGATCGACCGCTCGCGATGGTCATGTAGAATCCGGTCTCTCCCGTGCGAAAATCAAGCTTGAACGAGCTTGTCGACTGTTTATTGAACCTCATCACGCGAAAAACTCATGCGTTTCTTCCTCTTGACGCTTGGCGTCCTGCTTTTCACCGGCCAGACCACCGCTGACGATCACCGGGTGGTCGACGAATTTGAAATTCGCGCGAGCATCGACGATGTGTGGAGTGCTTTCTCAACCGCCGAGGGACTGAGGTCTTGGGTCGCACCGCTCGCTGACGTCGACTTTCGCGTCGGCGGTAAGTGGCGCGCGAACTACGACAAAGATGGAAAGCTCGGTGACGAAAACACGATCGAAAATACGATTCTGTGTTTCGATCCGAAAAAGATGTTGGCGATCAAAGCGACGGGTTTTCCAGCGAATTTTCCTTTCGTCGAGGCGGCAAAAAAGACCTGGTCCGTGTTCTATTTCAACAAGGTCGATGACTCAAAAACGAAAGTGACGATTGTCGGGCTGGGCTACGACGACAGCGAGCAATCGCAGAAGATGCGTGCGTTCTTCAAGCCTGCCAATAAGTACTCCATGGATCAATTGAAGGCCGCGCTGGAAGAGAAAGCTGATGATCAGAATGATTAGCGGAGAGAGTCCATTTTGAGCGAGTCATTGCCGCCCGCGGCAAGTAAGGTCATGGGATGGATAGGCTTGCTGTCGGTCGCGCTCTTTGTCGTCGCGTTTATCGTCTGCGGCTCGCTGAATCCCGACTTTGATTTACTTCGGGACCACATCAGCAAACTCGGGGCGCGTGGCGAGCCGAACGCATTGCTTTGGAACGGGATCGGGTTCGCGTCCGTGGGATTGGGGTTGGCCTCGTTTGGCTGGCTTCTCGGATCCGCGTACGGAGATCGATTGTTGGGCGGTTGTCTGGTAATGTCCGGCGTCGGGTTTGCGATGGGAGCCGTGCCGACCGATTTCGAGGTGCCCGACTCGCCGGCGTCGGCTGCGCACTTCGTCGCAATCTGTTTCGCGCTCGCGGGTTGGTTCCTTGCGCTAGCTCGACTTGTTCAGTCGCCGTTGTCCGATGAGATCACCAAAACGGCCGTTCGATACGCGATCGGGTTGATGTTGCTGCCGTTGATCGCACAGGGCGGCGAAATGATCGATGAAGCCGCCGCGCATCGACTGCTCCTTTTGGTCGTCTTCGGCTGGATCACGTTCATCTCGGCACGATCACTTCTATATCCGGACGCCGTCGTTAGCCAAGATCCGGCAATCAACGAAGACCCGGCAATCAACAAAGAACAAGACCCAGCAATCAGCCCAGCCCCTGTGCGCCGCGAAGTTGAATGAGGTCTTCGCTCCAACGTCGAAACAGTGCCCGTCTTTCGGCCGGGTTTTGAAAGACTTCGACTTTGGTCATCGACTTGCGGGCATCGTCACGTACCAACCCATAGAGATCTTGGTACTGAGCCTGGTCGTTCGGCGCTTGTGCATCGTCGCTCGAATCCTGGGTTTGACCGGAGCTCACGCGTGCGGTCGCTTCGAACCGATAGACTTGCAGCCAGCCTGGACGCTGAACCGCGACCAGCCGCACGTTTCGGAGTTTGACTGAGCCGCCGAAGTATCCCTTTTGAGTCAGGTGCCGGCGGATCGCGACCTCCATGTCTTTGTCACCGACCCAGTTATTCCATTTTTCTGCGATGGATCGAAAGAATGATTGCATGGTCACTCCGCTGGTTCGAGCGGTCGTTGGGGATGTTGGTTCGATGGCTTCGCGCGGCGGGCCGCCATGAGACAGTCTGGTTGAGGCCGCGGCGGTTTGGTTAGCCGAAGGATTCACGCCGCTCGGCTGATCGTCTCGCGCCATCGACGGTGCGGGTGTGCGATCGTGCTGTCGACGCCCGTTCGTCTCATTATTGCGCGGCGTCCATCTTTTCGAGCAGAAGCTTGACCGCTTCCCTGTATTCGGGATTCTCGGGCGCCAGTTCGACGGCCCTTCGGAGTTGCTTCAGGGAGGCCTCCAGTTGACCATCGAGATAGAGCGCCAGGCCGTAGCGGTACTGGACCATCGGAAGATCCGGCGCGAGTTTTGCGTCACGAGCCAAGAGCGGCAACTCTTGTTTTTTGAGCTGAGCCGATTGCCGTATCACGTCGGCGGCTTGGTCCGGGGGGAGCTGCGGCGCGAGTCTCTCGAGCAGATTGGCGAGATTGGATCGTGCTCCGGACGTTTGGGGTTCGACGCGAATCGCTGTTTTGTAGGATTCGATCGCTTCGCCGGGCCGGCCGAGTCTTTCGCAGTAACTTGCCCATGCCATGTGTGCGCCGCTTCGGTCGGAGGCGACCATCAATTCCTCGTGCACTTCCTCGATCACCGTTTCGAGTCGATTGCGTTGCTGGAGGCTAAGAAGTTCCAGCACCGGCGATTGGATAATGGCTTGAGCGGCGGAGGTGCGGACCAGTCGCGATGGGTCGGCGAGTAGTAGGATGAGCTTGGATTTCGCGAGCGTCGGACGCGCGGCGCCTAACGTACTGGCGGCCGCGGAGCGGACCATCGGATGCTGATCGTCACCCGTTAGTTCGCCGGCGATTCGTTCGAGTCCTCGGGTTTGGGATCGGGCCAAGGCGTCGAGGGTTGTCGCCTTGGCGATCGCCGGTGCCCGTTCGTCGTTGATCGACAGCAGCTTGATCGCTTCTTGAATGGCTTTGGGGTCACGTCGTCGGATCGGGATCAGCGTCTCGGCAAAATGCGGGGTCTTATTGCGCTGGGCACCGTACCACGTTTCGCACGCGTCATCGCACCACTGGTCCGTCTCGCGAATCAAGTCCGCGAGCTTGCGGTTGTCGGCGGTTACCGGCGAGTCATCCTGTTCGGCGGCCAAGAGCCACTGCGAATACTCTTTGGCGTCGAGGTTCGCTCGGGCGTCGGCGGTCATGTCCTTCAACCGATCACGAACATGGCAGTGGCTGCACGCGTTGGGAGTCCCGAGGGTGACCGAAAGATCGGGACGAGGAACTCGCAAGCTGTGATCGCGCCGCGCATCGACATCCATGTAGGTCGTGTGCGGCATGTGACAGTTGACGCACTTCGCCCCTTCGGTTCCGGGGGCGTGGTGGTGATGCGACGGGACGTCGTATTTTCCGGCGGCGTGCTGGTGACACGAGGTGCACGTTTCGTTGCCCGGATGCTTTAGCTTGAGTGAATGGGGGTCGTGGCAGTCGGTGCACCGAATGCCCTTGTGATACATCTTGCTTTGGATGAAAGAACCGTAGACATAGACTTCGTCTTTGATTTGGCCGTCACCGTGATAGGTGGCCTCGCCCAGTGATTCGAGGCGATAGTGGTCGCAAAACTCATCGCCGGCGGTGAAGTCTTCATTCATCACGCCGCGACGGCTATGGCAGGGAGCGCATGATTGCAATTGTGGCTCTGGGTCTTCGCCTTTCAGTTTGGCGAGGCCGTAGCCATGCCGCCGGTCCCAAAAGAGCGACGCTTTGTTGGCGAGCTTGACGTGTAGCGATCCGGGGCCGTGGCAGGCCTCGCAGCTCACATCGATTTCCGAAAAAGTCGTGTGATAAGTGAGTGTTTCGGTGTCGAAGTTCCGTTTCAGGTTGGTCGAGTGGCAGTCGGCGCACATCGTCTGCCAGCGCTGCGCGATTCCTGTCCAGTGCAGCGGGTCGTCGGCGGCAAGTTTTTCGGGGACGTCTGGGGGACGAAGATAAAACCATTCGTTGTCGCGACTGTTCCAGGAGATTCGTAGCACCTGCAATCGCGCGACTTCGCATTCGTCCATCGCTTCGTCGCGATCAAATTCGACCATGTATTGCTGAAGCGGATAGACGCCGAAGACGTATTTGACTTCGAAGTCAGCCAGCTCACCGTCTTCGCCTTCGGTGTGGACCATGAATCGATTGCCGTCGCGAAACAGGCGACTCTTGATCCCGTCATTCTCGAACGTGACGTCTCCAAAGTCACCGAGCACGGTTTCGTCGGTGGCCAAATCCATCGCCTTGTCGTGATCACTCCCGACGAAGCTCTCGGTCTCCTTTGCGTGGCATTCGGCGCAGGTTTGGCGTCCGACAAACGTGCGTTGGGCGTCGAGCGGTTCGGCCGTCCAATAGTCGGCGAACACGCTGCAGAGGCCGAGCCCGATCAGGCACGCGAGAATTGACGCCGGGGTAAAGCGAAAAAACCTGCGGGGCGATCGAGTCGGTTCGTTGACAGCGGGTTCGGGCAATGGAATTCAAAAGGTTGGGGAGGGCGTACCGCTCAGCGTGGGTGCCTGGTCCGCGGTGGGACATTCGCGACCGGTGGCAACGCTGGCGTCGACATCAGTCGAACCGCTTGGGAACGCATCGCGGCAACTAATTGTCGTTGCGAGGGGTCCGAAGGCGAGACTTCGGCGAGCAAACGAGCGGTGCGAAGCAACATTTCGGCGGCGTAGAACCGATCATCCTGGTTACCGGGTTGGGGCGTACTTGGCGGCTGGATGTAAACTCGAGGTGCGAGATTGGCGGGCGAGTTTTGCAGGCTCGGCGGGGCGACGGGGTCTCGATCCCGCGGTCGACCAAGATCGCGAGGACCATTGAACACGCGAAAATCACCCTGGTCGGATTCGCGTGACCATACATTGGGTTGTGCGTCGGCTCGCGGGTTGGCTTGCGGCAGTGAGGGAAACGTCGTGCCGTTCAGTCCCATCTGCGGTTGCGGCTTGGCGGGGACGGCCGGCGCGTTGGGAGAACGCGTGGTTTTGGGCGCTGTCTCGCGATCCAGGACGCTACCAATGCTGTTGGCCGCGTCGAGCAGATCTTGCAGCATCGGAGTGTTGGCTTGGACGCGTTCGCCTCGCAACGCGCGTTCGAACTGCTTTTCGGTCGCCGGGTCGCTCGCCGGATCGGTGAGTGCGCCGGGGCGGACGGGTGGAATCGACAGCGGTGGTTCATCGGCAAACAGTGTCCGCGAACCGACGGTCAGCAAAGTGACAAGAGCGATGGCGATCCGTAACAGCTTTGTCTGTCTCATCTTTTCCTCTCCTTGGAACGTTGCAAACGATTTTTGGAAAATCGCGATTTTCGCGGCAAGTCTACGGGTGACGATAAATCGCCTGAATTCTAGACTGTCTCGACCACATGGAAAAACGTGGCGGCGAGAAAGCTGGCGGGCTGGAGATCGCGGTGCTCCCTCGAGGTCGCGTTACGAAGGTACCGGTCCCAGCCGACTCCGTTCAAACTCCTTGCCCAAGACCGGCTTCGGCTGAAATGAATAGCTTTAGCTTGGACTACATTGACGATTTGTACGTCCAATATGTCCGGGACCCCAATAGCGTTCCCGATACTTGGCAACAATATTTTGAGCAGTTTATGGTCGTCGGCGGTGCGCCGGCCGGCCGCAAAACGCCTCCTCCCGTTGCCAAGCAGCCGCGTCCCAACGCTTCGGGCTCCGGCGACGAGACGATGGATCAGGCATTGTGGCTCTCGCGGATTCAGGATCGCGTCAACCAGCTCGTCCGAGAGTACCGTGTGCGGGGGCATTTGCGTGCGCACCTCGATCCGCTTGGAATCAGCCGGGCCGATGCTCCGGAACTCAGTCCGACCCGCTATGGCCTGAGCGATCACGATCTCCAGCGTCGGCTCGAGTCAAAGACCGTCGAGCATCTGCGCGGTGACACGCTCGACGTGATTCTCGAGAAGCTACAGAACACGTATTGCCGCTCGATCGGCGCTCAATTCATGCACATCGACAATCGCAACATCCGCGATTGGCTTCAGCAACGGATGGAGAGCACCGAAAATCGGCTGGAGTTGCCGGTTGAGACGCAGCGGCGGATTTATGCACGGCTTGCCGACGCGTCGATTTTCGAGGAGTTCGTTCGCCGCAAGTTCGTCGGCGCAAAAACGTTTTCACTCGAAGGTGCCGAGACACTGATCCCGTTGCTCGATTTGTCGCTTGAGAAAGCTGGCGAGCATGGCGTCCAGGAAGTCGTCATGGGGATGGCGCACCGCGGCCGCTTGAACGTGATGGCGAACATCCTCAAAAAGCGGGCGATGAACATTTTCTGGTCGTTTGACGATCCGAATCCGGAACTCAGTCGCGGCGGCGGCGACGTGCGGTATCACCTCGGCTACAGCAGTGACTGGAAGACGGCCCGCGGCGACACGATTCATATTTCGCTGTGCTTCAATCCCAGTCACCTCGAGTTCGTCAATCCGGTCGCCCTCGGACGAACACGTTGCAAACAGGATGCGCGTCGCGACGGCGAACGTCGCGAGGTGATGTCGATCTTGATTCACGGCGACGCCGCCTTTGCGGGCGAAGGCGTCGTGCAGGAGACGCTCAATCTGAGCGAACTGGCCGGATACAAGACCGGCGGGACGCTACACGTGGTCATCAACAACCAAGTCGGCTTCACGACGATGCCGAGGGACGGTCGTAGCACCACTTACGCCACCGACATCGCAAAAATGTTGCAGGTGCCGATCTTTCACGTCAACGGTGAAGACCCCGAAGCCGTCGCCCAGGTCGTCTCACTCGCCATGGATTTCCGAAACGAATTCCAACGCGATGTCGTGATCGACCTGTATGCCTACCGCCGATGGGGGCACAACGAAGGCGACGAACCGCGGTTCACCCAGCCCAGGATGTACGCCGAGATCGATCGTCGCGCCAGCGTCCGCGAGCAATACCTCAATCGTCTCAAGGGGCTGGGCAACATCACTGATGAGGACGCCGAAGAGATCCAAAAAGAGCGAACGGAAAAGCTCGAGTCCGAGTTCGCGGCCAGCAAGAATGAGAAGTTTGTGCCCGACACGCAGACCCTCGCTTCCAATTGGAGCGACTACTTCGGTGGAGTCCAGCCGGAGGAAGAGACCGATACCCGTTTTGCCGAGGAAAGGCTGGGTGAACTGGTCGATGCAGTTACACGTGTTCCCAGCGACTTTTCCGCCCACAAAAAGCTCAAACGACTGATCGCCAACCGTCGCGCGATGGGCGCGGCCGAAAAGCCGTTCGATTGGGCGACGGCAGAGTTAGCCGCCTTCGCGACGCTGCTCTCCGAAGGTCATTCCGTTCGATTAACCGGTCAAGACTGCCAACGAGGGACGTTCAGCCAGCGTCACGCCGTTCAGCATGACGTGAAGACAGGCGCCAAGTACATGCCGCTGGTGCCACTGTGTCAGGGCGATGCGACGGTCGAGCTGCACAACAGCCCGCTCTGCGAGGCCGCGGTGCTGGGCTTTGAATACGGGTATTCGCTCGATTCACCCAACGACTTGGTCATG
>JBCBLJ010000934.1:0-3069 GCA_038520195.1 Planctomycetota bacterium | reverse complement strand
GACCTCGTCCGGGCGTTCAGCGATCTGCTCATCAACCCGAAGATGCTGACTCGCCTCGGACCCGCCATCGCCAGCGGCCGTGGCATGTTCCTGTTTGGATTCCCCGGCAACGGCAAGACGTCGATTGCTCTGGGGATCCAAATGTATTTCCCGAACGCACCGGTCACGCGCTCCGCAATCGAAGTCTTGCCGTTGCCGGGGAATCCAAACAGGAACATGCCACGGCCGCTGGCGATGGCGGGTCCGAGGCGAGTCAGCATCTTCGGGTTGATGAGCAGATCGCTGAACGCCCGGACGAGGTCGGCTTTCTTGGGGTACTGACCCTCGATGGTTTGGTACTTCACGCTTTCGATATAGTCGGTCAGTTGGACCGGGCAGGCACCGAAATAGGTGCAGTCGTTATTGTGATTTCGTGCGATCGCACGTCCGGTTTCGGTGAGGATGTAGACGTAGTCGTTGGTCGCCGTCGAGTTCTTGTAAGCGACGTTCTGCTCCATTTTGAGCCGCGTGAGGATGGGCTCAACAAGACGGAACGGCACCTTGACTTGATCGGCGATGCGACGTCCCTCGGCTTCGCCGCAGGTCAGCAGGTAGCGGTAGACGATGGCTTCGAGAATGGACTCATTGATTCCGCCGCCTTCCATCGACTCCGGTTCGACGGGCCGCCACGCCTCATCTCGCGAACCCTTGAACCCGATCGGGCCCGGGGGGATATCTACTTTTGCGCCGAAGCTTTGCTTGGGTCCGCCGGTGGCTTCGGTTTCTTTCTCAGGGGGCTCTTCGCTGCTTGGTTCCGCGTTTTTCGTGGCACGTTTCGGGTTCGGCAGGGGAGCTTTCCCGGCCGGGGTCGGTGGCATGGCGGGAGCGGCGGGCCCGGTTTGGACGGGCATCTTCACCGGGGACGCGGTGGTACCCTGCGGTGAGGGGCGTCTGGCGGCATGGGGAGCCGGGTTTCCGGCGACAGCGGGCTTTCCGGTCGTGGATCCCTGTGGCGCCAAATTCGACTGCGGGGCCGAGTTGGCGTTCGGCGCGGGCGGAGTCGGTCGCTGCGGAACCGCCGACTGCACCGCCGGGGCTGCTGGACCGCGGGATTGGGGTGCCGGAGCGGGATGGACTTGCGGGCCGGCGACCGGCGCCGGTGCGATCGGCTTGGGCGTCGAGGGGCGAGGTTGCTGCTTCGGAGGGACGACCTCCGATTCGCCCGTCAATGACTGGATACGGGAGATCAGCGCGTCGAGTTGCTGGTCCGCATCGCCACTGTTTTCCGCCATCGATCCTTTCCCTTCTGTTCACCGATTTGGGTTGCCTACCGAATGGGTTATCGGAACAGTCGAAGACAAGAGTTCGGTAAAAGATGCGGGATCAGACGAAGCGGGGAGGGCGATCGAGCGTGGCGCAGAAGAATCTTTGAGAAAAAGTCAGAGACGCCCTTGCGAGGTCGCGAACCTGTCCCTAATCTTCCGCCTCTCCAACGCGGGGACGTCAATCGCAGCCTTCATGACTGCAAAAGAAACAGCCGAAAACTTTTTCAAGTTTCTCTGAATCTTCCCATTGACGAACACAACCCCGCTCGGAATAATCCCCGCCCACGTCGACCGAAAGCCTTTCGGGAACCGGGACGGCGAGGAACCGATCATTGACAATTTGGTGGTGAAACTTCTGTTGAGTTCAGCAATTGCGAGATCGCTTTGCTGCAACCAAGCGTCCACTAGGGCGTGTCGTTGCGGCAGATAAATGGCGAATCGCTGGGTCGTTAACCGAACGGCCCAGAGCAGAATCAACTTTCGGTTTAACTTTGATTTTCCCAGTGGGAATGTTGCTCCGCCTTCGGGTGGCTGTCTTCAGGAACACTGTGATGCAATACAAAATTGAAGGGTTTGATCCTGGCTCAGAATGAACGTTGGCGGCGTGGATTAGGCATGCAAGTCGTGCGAGAAGTGTTTTTTGCTTGCATTGAACACGGACAGCGGCGAAAGGGAGAGTAACGCGTGGTTACGTGCCCAGGGGTCCAGGATAGCGTCGGGAAACTGGCGGTAATACTGGATGATATCTAAGGATCAAAGGTGTGATTCCGCCCTTGGATCGGACCGCGTACTATTAGCTTGTTGGTGGGGTAATGGCCTACCAAGGCTGCGATGGTTACCGGGTGTGAGAGCATGGCCCGGCTCACTGGGACTGAGACACTGCCCAGACACCTACGGGTGGCTGCAGTCGAGAATCTTCGGCAATGGACGAAAGTCTGACCGAGCGACGCCGCGTGCGGGATGAAGGCCCTCGGGTTGTAAACCGCTGTCAGTTGGGAGGAAAGGTCTGTGAAGAGCAGACCCTGACCGATCTTCAGAGGAAGGACGGGCTAAGTTCGTGCCAGCAGCCGCGGTAAGACGAACCGTCCAAACGTTATTCGGTATCACTGGGCTTAAAGCGTGCGTAGGCGGCTTGGTAGGTGAGATGTGAAAGCCCACGGCTCAACCGTGGAATTGCGTTTCAAACCCCCAAGCTTGAGGGAGACAGGGGTGTCGGGAACTTATGGTGGAGCGGTGAAATGCGTTGATATCATAGGGAACACCGGTGGCGAAGGCGCGACACTGGGTCTCTTCTGACGCTGAGGCACGAAAGCTAGGGTAGCGAACGGGATTAGATACCCCGGTAGTCCTAGCTGTAAACGTTGAGCACTTGGTCGGGGACCTCCCCATAAGTTCCCGGCCGTAGCGAAAGTGTTAAGTGCTCCGCCTGGGGAGTATGGTCGCAAGGCTGAAACTCAAAGGAATTGACGGGGGCTCACACAAGCGGTGGAGGATGTGGCTTAATTCGAGGATACGCGAAGAACCTTATCCTAGATTTGACATGCTTGAGAGTCTCTATGAAAGTAGAGAGTGCCCTTCGGGGAGCTCTTGCACAGGTGCTGCATGGCTGTCGTCAGCTCGTGTCGTGAGATGTCGGGTTAAGTCCCTTAACGAGCGAAACCCTTGTCTCTAGTTGCCAGCGGGTAATGCCGGGGACTCTAGAGAGACTGCCGGTGTCAAACCGGAGGAAGGTGGGGATGACGTCAAGTCCTCATGGCCTTTATGT
>JBCBLJ010000744.1:0-4197 GCA_038520195.1 Planctomycetota bacterium | reverse complement strand
GTGGAGCACTACTTCAATCGCATCCGCAACCAGTGGCAGACCGACTGACCGCCATCGGACCGCTCTACCTCGCGATCCGCCGTATTGCTACGTTTAACGGCTGACGAGTTTCTGGTCCGCGTTGGCGAATCATGATGTTGCTGTTTGCGAGTTCCGCTGACGAATCGATCGAGCCGGCGTCCGCTGGCGTGATGCTGCTTTTTGCCGCGGTCATGATGGCGACCTACGTCGGCGTCGCCATTGAGCGTTTTCACAAGACGGTTGCGGCGCTGTGTGGCGCGGCGGTCTTGGTGGCCCTCGGATTGGTCTTTCACCTGTTTGAGTACGAAAAAGTCTATGACTTTCTAAAAGAGGACCTCAACATTTTCGGCGTCATCATCGGCACCGGAATCTTGGTCGATGTTGTCGGGCAGAGTGGCCTGTTTCATTTTCTCTCGATGTGGATCGTTCGCTTGACGGGCGGCTCGGCAACGAAACTCTACCTCACGCTCTGCGCCGTCACGTTTCTGTTCGTCGCGGTGTTGACCATCGTTCCAGCCATGCTGATTCTGTCCTCTTTGGTGCTGGTGATCTGCCGAGCGCTGGATTACAAGCCAATGCCGCTGTTGTTGAGCGTGGCCATTTGTGCCAACAGCGGCGCGATCGCCACCTTCGCGAGCGGCCTGCCGAACATCATGATCGGGACCGCTGCGGGCATCCCTTACGCGCATTTTCTGCAAGTCAGCTTGCCCTACGCGGCGATCAGCCTGGTGGTCGCGATCTTCGCGTTGAAGTTCTTTTTCCGCGAGGAGTTGCCATGGCATCAAACGGAGGAGCAACGCGCCGCCATCCGCGCTCAGATCGAAACCTTCGACCCCTGGGCGATGGTCGAAGACAAACGCGTCCTGCTTCGCAGCGGCATCATTCTGTTGGCCACCGTGGTCGGTTTCGTCTTCGCCCAGCAATTGGGCGTCGGAATGGATTTCATCGCGATGGTCGGGGCGACCGCGGCCCTACTCTTCGCTGGTAAAGGAGTGGAAGACGCGATCGGCAAAGTCAACTGGACGGTGATCCTGTTTTTCATGGGGCTGTTCATCATCATCGGCTGTGTCAAACAGACCGGAGCGTTGGCCTGGGTGGCAAAGCAGGTCGTTGATCTTTCCGGTAACAAACTGATGCTGCTCGTCCCGTTAATGGGCGTCTTCTCGGCGGTCGCGAGCAGCATCGTCGACAACATTCCCGTGGCGGCGACACTGATCCCGATCGTCAAAGACATTGCGGGCGATGGAGCCGTCGAGATTGAGCCACTGTGGTGGACGCTGATCATCTGTTGCAATCTGGGAGGCAACGGGACACCGATCGGCTCTATTTCTTGCGTGATCGCGATTTATGCCCTCAAGAAGGAAGCCGGTATCCATGTCGGCTGGGGAACGTTCCTCAAGATCGGCGGCTCGATCATGCTGATCCAGGTCGCTGGTGCAATCGCCTATGTGCTGGCTTACCACAACCTCGGCTGGCTTCCAGAGTTGTAGAAATAGCTTGGCAGTTCGAGCGATTACTTCGAAAGGTTTCGCCGGCGGGCCGCATTCCTCTCCTGTGCAATTTCCCAGTCGCTCAGGAGCCGAGTCATGTTTCCCCGCCAACGCCGCCGTTCGTCCAACGTTTCACGCCGCCAGTCCACTCAACGTCGGCTGACGCTGCAGTCGGTTGAGCAACGTTGCTTGATGGCCGCCGACGTCGGCGAAGTCTTGCTGGACAACGCTTCCGCGGAAATCCAATCGATCGCGGAACACGTCAACTCAAACCAGAATGCTGCCCCCGCGCCGGTGCTACTGGTCATCTCCAACGAAGACTTTTGGTACCAGGACTATGCCGACACGCGAGCGTCACTCGAAGCGGCAGGCTTGGAGGTCGTCGTGGCCGCGGCGACCACGGACAGCGCGACGCCCCACTCCAACTCCGGCCAAGGTGCCGATGGAGGTTTTGTGACGCCCGCGATCGCGCTCGCGAACGTCCAGTCGGAAGACTACTCCGCCATCGTTTTTTCCGGAGGCTGGGGCATGGCACAGTATCAGTACGGTTTTGAGGGCACGTATCACAATTCCTCCTACAACGGCTCGGACGATTTGCGACAGGTCGTCAATCGTCTTATCGGCGAGTTCGTCGACCAAGACAAACATGTCGCCGCGGTCTGCTACGGAGTCTCCGTGCTCGCGTTCGCCGAAGTCGACGGACGCGGACTGCTTGAGGGACGAACCGTAACGGGTTGGAACGGTATCGCGCCAGGAGCCGACGGCGTTGGGCAGACCTCTCGAAGTCAGATCGAGCGGCGTGGGGCAAACATGCTGGCTTCCGGCGTAGTTGGCGACGCATCCACCTCGACGGATGATGTCTACATCGATGGGCGAATCATCACCGGCGAAAACTGGGACTCCGCAGCACACTTCGGCCACGTCGTCGCCACGGAGATCCTTGCGGCCCATCAAGTGGGCGAGGAAACCAGCGATCCACAACCCGTGCTGATGGTGATCGCGAATCAGGATTTTTATCACCGCGAGTACTATGAAACTCGCCAATCACTCGAAGCCCAGGGCTTGGAAGTCGTTGTGGCCGCCGCGACCGCCGAAACGGCAACGCCACACGCCATTTCGGTGATTGCTGGGCGCGACCCAAACGTCGATCCAGACCTCGCCCTTGCCGCGGCCAATGCCGCTGACTACTCCGGCATCGTCTTCGTCGGTGGATATGGCGCCGCCAGCTACCAGTACGCCTTCGACGGTGTCTACGACAATCCGGTCTATCGCGGCGACGAGGTGACCAAGGCCGTCGTCAATGATTTGATCAATGCGTTTGTCCAACAAGACAAGCACGTGACGGCCATCTGCAATGGTGTCACCGTCCTGGCGTGGGCGCGTGTCGATGGCGAAAGCCCGATCGCGGGACTCCAAGTTTCCTCGTGGGCGGCCAACCTGCCATCGGCCAACGGCGGCGAAACGCAGGTGACACGCGAGCACATCGAGTCCAACGGGGCAACCCAGTTTCAAAGCGGTTCCATCGGCGATCCGACGACGGTCGAGGATGATGTCTTTATCGATGGCAACATCATCACCGCTGAGAACTACGATAGTGCCTACGCCTTCGGCAATGTTGTCGCGGAACAAATCCTCGCCAAGCACGCGGCTTCGGCTCATGATCAGGCGATTTCCGAGTTGGTCGGCTGAGCCGTCGAACATTCAAAGAAGCTGGGCCTGCCGATTGGTCCTTCGGAGGCCCGGCTTGACCGCATGCGAGATCGCCGGCGTTCCCATGCGTGCAAGTCTTTTCACCAACACGCGCGTCGATCCACTTTGACACACCCAGCCGGCGCGCTACTCGGAACCGTAACGACACTGGCGACATCGAAAACGAGGCACGGTCCGGCACCTCTGAAACGAACTGCGGCGTCATGCCCGTTTCCAACCGAGCATAGAATCAGCGGCGACCTCGCGGTGAGTACGGATTCCGACCGGTATTGACCGAGAAACGGAAGCGGTGCGGGAGGCGACCTCGCCCGCGCCCGCGGCGAAGCAGGCAGCCTCGCGATGCGGTTTTTATCGCTCGATCCTTCGACGTCTCCAGCGAGTCGATTCGCTTTGCTGAATTCACCGCTCTGGTCGCCAAAGTCAAAGCGTTCCAGTCTCAGATGGCGGGAACAAACGTGCTCTGGACTTCTGTCGGAGTGAACCTAGGATGCTGGCACGTCGTCGATAGGTTGTCTGCATTTTGGCGGTCCCCAATAGCTCATTTTGGGTGACCCGCCGATCGAAGGCTGAACTCCGTTGGTGGCGACCAAGCTAGTTCAGCAACCCGATATGACGAGGCAACGCCGGACCTCGAAGGACCAACTCTCCATGCGAGCGGCCAACCTGTGACCGGAGGCCGACCGATTTTGAGCGATAATTTGTGATTGGCGTCGGCGGCCCACGTAAATCCAACCGACGATCGCCTTGGTGGTGCTGGTTCACCAAACCGTCGGCGGTTTTGCGACAGACACGATAGAATGCATTGAGCCGAGCCGATTTCGACGAGAACCAATCACCATGAACACGACTTCGATCAGCCTGCTTCGACGCCTGGGCGATGCCCCCGGCGCCGACGATTGGAAGCAGTTGGTCGATGACTACGTCCCGATGGTCAAGCGCTGGCTGCGGCACCGTTTTGCCGCAGCCAGCGCTTGAC
>JBCBLJ010000098.1:0-15452 GCA_038520195.1 Planctomycetota bacterium | reverse complement strand
GACCAAGGGTTCGAGGTGCACTCGGAAACCTGATTCATCTTGTCCGACGATGTGCAGCATCGTCTTGCCATCCACCCGTTGATCGAGATCGGGTGAGCCTTCCGGACGCCGAGTCTCCCAGTGAACTGGTGCTCCAGCGGCCTGAGTCAATAGGCCGATCTCGCCAGTTGCGACAAGCTTCGACTCAATTCGAAGTGACTTTCCGTGTTCGGCCACCATTTGAATCCGCTGGTACGAATCTTCGCTCGTGTAGTGAAGCGACGGAACGCCACCGACGCAAGAAACGACGATCGATTCAGTGCGATCACCAGAGCGACACTGATGATTCCCTTTGCGATACTGAATCGGGTCCAGTACCAGCCGCCCCGATTGAAGACGGAACTTTGCGAAGCCGGAGCTTTCGAAGATGCCGTGATCGCTTCGCGGTTCCTCGGCGGAAACGGTTGCCAAAGAAAGTGTCGCAAGCACGGCGCATGCGATGAACGTCGTTCTCCTCATGATCCATCATCCTCTCATCCGCGAGAGCGGACGAACTTTGTCGTTACCGACGATTCTGCCCCGAATCGGACGCTGATGAACGCCTAATAAGTGAACATCGGATTTTTGGTGTGTGGAAACCAGAGGAACTGAGCGAACAAACCGACAATTAGTGCAAAATCGTTCGGTAGATCAGACGCAAGTCGTGCTCAAAACGGTCGACGCTTCGAAGTTCGAGACGTGGTGCTGATGCCAACTCACCGAAACCCAGTCCGCCGAGCGGGCTTGCGGCACGCGACCCGCCGAAGAGTTTGGCGCCGACATAAACGTGCAACTCATCGATCCAGCATTGACGCGGAGATTCGCAGAGAAAGCTTCCCAGTAGCTCGGGACCGCCTTCGATCATCAGATTCGTGACTTCTCGGTCGGCCAATTGCGCCAGCATCTCCCCAATGAAAGCATTGTCGTCGCTCGACTCACAACGGTGGACACGCGCGCCGGCGGCTTGCAGGGCTTGTAGCGTATCGCTTGGTGTCGATGACCGCACGTACAATTCGGTCGGCGTTTGGTCGGCGGTGTGGATCAACTTGTGAGTGACCTTTGGCACGCGATTGCGACAAGCGATGACGCGTGTCGCGACGCGTTTGGGCGCGATCGGATTGCCGGCGTTATCCACCGGCCGTGCCGTCAACAGCGGGTCGTCCGCCTCGACGGTCCCCATGCCGACCAAGATGGCGTCGACGCGAGAACGCAGCGCATGAACTTGACGCCGCGAGGCCTCTCCGCTGATCCATTGACTTTGGCCTTCGTGGGTCGCGATTCGACCGTCGGCGGTCATGGCCCATTTAGCAATCACCCACGGACGATGCTCGCGGAGCCGTTTCAGGTAAGGCGCGTTGAGTTCCTCGGCCTGAACAGACAACGTTCCTACGACGACTTCGATACCCGAAGCTCGAAGTCGCCGGATACCTTCGCCGTCGACCTTGGCAAAAGGATCCGACATCGCGACTACGACACGCGCTATCCTTGCTTTGATCAGGGCGTCACAACAGGGCGGGGTTTTGCCGTAGTGACTACACGGTTCGAGCGTGACATAGGCCGTCGCACCGTGCGTGTCAGAATCAGTGACGGATCGAATCGCCTCGACTTCTGCGTGCGGTCCGCCAAACCGTTGGTGGTAGCCGCTTCCGATGAGCTGACCATCGCGGACCAAGACGCAGCCGACCATCGGATTCGGTTCGACACTACCCTGCCCCTGTTCGGCCAACTGGAGCGCGAGTGACATCCAGCGTTCGTCTTCGGAGGGGGGCTCCATCAATGCGCGATCAGTCCATTCCGGGGATCCAGAGTTTCCCGCCGCCTTCACCCTCCGGTTTGGGCGGTGCGCTATCGGGCGTCCAGACTCCGGCATTGGAGGCGGGTGCCGGCGCGGGTGTGAACTCGGCGGGGCCGGCTGCGGGGGCGCCCTGATTTCGCAGCGATCCATCCGGCCGAATCAATCCAATTTGCACTAACAGTTGCTGGACATGAGCCATGACAGATGGATCGTTGCCGTAGTGCTTCTCGATATCCATGACGGTACCACGGAACAGATCTTGATCGGCAACCGAAAGGCTGAGTTCGAGTTTGGCGAGCAGGACGTGTGAGAACGGGAGTTCGACTCGCTTGGCAAATTCGATCGCGATGTCAGCCGTCTCGATGGCTTTGGCCGGATCGGGCGTGGTGGTCATGAGCATCGCGTAGCCTTCGAGCGTCACGCGATGATCGGCGTCCTCAGCGTCCGAAAGTTCAATCAACCGCTGCGCGAAGCGCCGACAAGAAGACAACGCGCCGCTCGTCCGAGCGTTGGCGGCCATGACGAGCGTGACCTCGCCCGAAAGTTGGCTGGGATTCACTCGGAAATAGTCCGCAACCGGGAGTTCCGCAGCCGATTCATCGTTGGGTGTTAATTCGGGAAGGGCTGCGATGCCTGAGAGTTGGTAGACATCGTCGAGGGTTCCTTCGAGACCGACAAGTCGTTCCTGGCCCTCGAGCAATCGGACGATCACGCTACGTTCAAACAGCAGTGAATCATCCTGAGCCGTTTCGGCCAGTGAGCGGCCACCGAGCATGGAGAGTGGGACTTCACAGGCACGTTTTCCTTCGTGGCTCGTGGCGAATTCACGATTGAACTTTGTCAACGCCGCCATCGATGTCGGTGCAGCCGGCCGAACCGGTCGTTCTTCGAACGCCATACTGATCGGGATCGGCTCGGAGTCTTCAACGGTCACTTCGCATTCACCGATCGCAGTGGAAATGACGCTGCGGACGTCCTCCACCCTATCGGCCAAAACCTCGAAGGCGATCGCCTGGGCGCTGCGATCCGTTTGACGCCCGAACACCAGGACCATCGCCGTTGCGACTGCGGCATCGGCGCCGCTACCCAAACCCTCGGTCTCGTCATTGAGCGGGCGGTCACTGATCTGGAAACCGCTGCGTGGGGGCACTTCACCCTCGGGCACTTGAAGTTGCGATAGCCGTTCTGCAGAGAGTTGTTCGGCTTGATCGCAAGCGATCAACGCCATTTCGACCTGATCGGCATCCTCGAATTCAAACCGCAGCGTGTTGCACGCGACCGTTAAGGAATCGGTTGGCGAAATCAAAGCGTGATAGGATCGATACTTCCAACGCGTGTGTTCGTCGAGCGAATCGACTTCGGAGAGTTGGAGCGCAGATTCAGCCTGACGCTCGAGGTCGCCTCGCCATACCGCGCAATGGAACAGTCCCGAGAGTACAGCAGGCTCGAGAGCTGCAGACCGGCGGAGTGAATCAAACTTGTCTTGAGCCAACGGGACCTTGTTGCTCTTCAGTAACGAAATCGCTTCGTCGTAGCGTTCGCCCCAAGAGACGCCTTCGGGCCGAGGGATCAGATGCGGGATGGCCTTGAGGAGGTGGTTCATCCCCGGGGCACCATCGAGCTGCGAAAGGAAACCCTGGGCGTACTGGTTCTCCATGCCGTAGGAGGATGCGGCCAGCAACGCAAAGACCCGGGCTGAAAGAACCACGCCTTTCCTAGCGAATGCGACGGCGACAATAAGCGCCACGTCCATCAACAGCGAGTCCACCTCCGTCCCGCTCTCATTCATCGCCTCGAGCAGCGAATCGGTGGCACCTTGCAGGTCTTCCTTAAAGACCAGGGCGGCGGCCCGCTGGGTCAGCGCGAGCGGGTTGGAAGGTTGCAGCCGAATAAATCGTTCCGCGTTCTCTTCCAGCGACGCGTACTCACGCAAGTCGAGGAACATCCGACCTCGAATCGCTAAAGCCCACGCGGCATCGGGATGTTGTTCGAGAATGGACTTGATTTTGTCGAGTGCCGGCACAATCTGGCCGCCTTCGATCATCGTCAAGATTTGATCCATCTCGCTGACGGATTCTTTGCACTTGCAGAACTTGATCTTAATGCCGTTGCCGCAGGGGCAAATCGCGTAGGGATCAACAGACATGGAGGCGGCCCAGGAACGATCGCGAAAGAAACGTACACGCAGCCGAATCGTAACACGATTGACCCGCCGTCCCCAGCCCCGCGTGTGCGATTACCGATTCCGCTCGGTCGCATGGAGCTTTCCCATTGCCCCGACGGGATTTCCACCAAACCAAACGTCTCGGCTAACCTCGGCCGGCTAGAATGAATCGGGTAGCATCACAAGCGCGGTCGCACCTGAGTCTGGGTCCGCGGTCACCTGCCACCGATTGGAGGAGACTTCGGTGTAGGTCACGCGGTACTCCAAACCATCCGTGTGCGTGTAGCGAAAGCTATCGCCCGACACCGGGTCACCGGTCTCCAGTCGCTGACACGCGATCGCCAGCACGGTGACGGGCCCTCGGGCTCGCGATTCGCTACGGAGCCGAGCTTGTTCGACCCGAAGCGCGGAGTTCAGGTGGCGTGTATGGACCGCGGCCAGCGCCGTCGTCGTCAAGATCAGCATCATGACGATCAACATCGCATAGCCGGCACGATCAGCCTTCCGTCGACCACGAGTCTTCATCGTTTAAACATCCGGTGTGTTGAAGACGTAGGTTTCCGTGACGTCGAGAAGTTCAAACGTCAGGGTGATTCGAATCTCTGCGCCGACCACTTCGAAGTTCAATTCGCTGACGTGGTGCGCGATGATGTTCCCTCGTGTGTTCTCGACATCCGTTCGCAAAAGCTGACCTTCGTCCAGCGAGTAGATGATGACACGATCGGGAGCGGTCCAGTCCGCGGTCCGATTCGTCCCCGAGTCAAAGCACAGTCGGAGTTCGTCGTTGGCCGGAATCATCCGTCCCACCAATCTCCACTGGTCACGTTCGCCGATCCTGCTGTCGGGGTCGTTTCCAGCGAAGTCCCGACGAAACGACTCGATCGCGAGCCGTGCCTCGGCCGCGACCCGCGTCTCGGAGATGTTTCCCGCCATCGAACGCGTCATGTCCACGGCAACGCCGGCGGCCACGACCGTGACGGTGGCAACCATCATGGCGCCGATTGTCACTTCCAAGAGGCTCATGCCGCGTCGTTTCGAACGCAATTCGGCCATCAGTTCAACTCCACCGTGACCTGCGCTCCGCCGGCCCCGGTCTCGGAGACTTCCGTCACTAGGTCAAAGGATCGGCGGCAACGAAACATGACCGCGTCGGCGCAGTTGTACAAACCCGTGACGGGCGTATCGAGAATACGCACCCGAGCTGTCGGTTGATGGAAGGTGTAAACGCCGAGTCGCTGCCACCATTTTCCGTTGTACGAAAAGTCCTGCTCTTCGGTCTGTTGATCGACAATCACGGTGTCGACTTGCGTCGCGCCGTCATAGATTTCGTAGGGAACCGCATTGCCAAAAAAGCTGTTTCGAGGACAAAACACCAACACTTCGTATTCACCGGGCGCGAGTGAGACCGTCCACTCGGCATAGGACCCGTGGGCACCCGTTAAGTACAGCAGACTGAGGTCCATGTTGTAATCAGGCAGGCTTGCATAGCTGAACCATGGGAAGCCTCCGGGCGCGTCGTAGCGCTGAAAGACCGACGGTCCGTCCTCATCATCGGCAACGACTTGAAAGCCCAAGTTGAGTGGGTAGAGCAGAGTCCGAGGCGCCACCGCGTCCGCTTCGATCTCTGCGATCGCTCCCAGTTTTCTTGCCCAAGCTGTTTCTTGCTCGGACCCGGAGACAGCGGGATTGATCGAGGCAACCTGATCGGGCGGCAGGACCTGGCGGAGGCGAGCGGCTTGTTTGGTATGAACGACCGAAAGACTGAACAGTCCCATCATTCCAACGGAAAGAAGGACCATCGCGACTTGGATTTCCAAATACGAAGAGCCGCGGCGAGCCATGCTAAAACCCCGGCTGAATCTGCGGGTTGCCGCCGAGCAAAGCGCTGTAGGGTCCCTCGACGTCGCCGGTGATCTCTCCGGTCTCGTCGATGTCGAATTCGCCACTCCACGCGCCGTTGTAAACGGCGTTGCCGGCTTCGTTGAAACTGCGGCGGCGCGCCCGCGCCGTAAACGCCTCGGCATCCGCGCTCAAGATCGAGAACTCGTAGCGGGCGGAATTCAGTAGCTCCTGATCCACCAATTCATCGGTGATCAGGTCGTCGATGTCGCTGGCATAGGTGCGATTCTCGAGCCAATAGAAACGTTGGGCCGACGAGATCGATCGCAACGAAGCCCCAGCCAGATCCGCATGCGATTGTTCGACCGAGCGGGTCACACTCGGGGAGGCGAATGCCAACAAAATGCCCAAAATGGTCATGGTGACCATGACTTCGATGAGCGAAAAAGCGGCGCGCGGTTTGACGCTTGATACCATCAGTTCACGTTCCCCGCCATTTCGAACATCGGGATGTAAATCGCGAGCATGACAACACTGATCACGGCGCCCATCACCATGATGATGGCGGGCTCGGCGAGTTTGGTAACGCGTCCCATGAACGCCTGAGACTTTTCGCGGTAATACGGTGCGATCTCCTGCATCACGCGACCGAGTTGAGCCGACTCTTCACCGACTCGAACCGCATTGACCATCATCGAAGTAAACAGTCCGGACTCTTCGAGTCCGTCGGCGAGCGTGCGGCCTGCCGCCATGCGATTCTTCGCGTGTTCGATCGCGTCCCGATAGGGCGGCTGCGACGCAAACACGTCGGCCACCGTTTGCATGGTCTCCAGCATCGGTACGCCACTCTTGAGTAGCAGCGACAGGTTGGAAGCGAATCGATACATCGAGGACTGAATGACCAGGTCTCCGATGACCGGAACCGCAACGAGAACACTCGTCGAGATTCGACGGCCGTTGTCCGTTTTCAACCAACGGTGAGCCGCGAAACCGGCGGCAGCGAAGCCTCCCAGTAGGTACAGCCCGTAGGCGGCGACCTGGTCACTGAGGTCCAAGACGAAGACGGTGATGCTGGGTAATTCGGCACCCATTTCCTTGAACATCTGACCAAACGTGGGCACGACGAACCAAAGCATTGCCAGTACGACCAAGACCGCGACAAAAATCAACACGCACGGATAGATCATCGAGCCGACGAACTTGCTGCGGGCCTCGGCCGATTCTCGAATTTGCCGATTCAGGTCCACCAGCACTTCGTCCAGCTTTCCCGTCGCCTCTCCGGTCGCGATCATCGCGTTCCAGTGCATCGGAAACATGTCGGTCGTCGCCTCAATCGCGACGTGCAACGCCGTCCCCGAGGCAACCCGCTCCGCGACTTCCTCCATGGCTTCGCGCAGCGCACGACTCTGATTTTGCTCGCTAGCGATACGAATCGCGCGGAGCAGCGGTGTTCCCGAAGCCAGCAGCGACCCGAACTGCTGAAAGAACGTCATCTTGTCGTCAAGACTCGCGCGGCCGTGCGTCTTGGAGGTTACCCGTGCGCGAGCCAAAAACCAGTTGTCGAATGACATGATTCGCTCCGTCAGTGGCTGTTGCAGAGGCTGATGGCTTCTTCCACGCTCGTTACGCCGTCGGCCACTTTTGCCGCGGCGCTCTGAGCAAGCAACTTCATTCCGTCCGCCACGGCGCGCTTCTGCATTTCGATGACCGATTCTCCATTGAGAATCATGTCTTTGAGTTCCGCGTTGATGCGAATGACTTCGAACACGGCGAGTCGGCCCTTGTAGCCGGTTTCGCGACAGCGACTGCATCCTCCGGCACGGAAGACCGGGATCTCGCGCGGGATGCCGAATCGACGGCTACCCTCTTCGTCCAGTTGATAGGGCATCTTGCATTCCTCGCAGAGCCGTCGCATCAATCGCTGAGCGACCAGCAATCGGAGGGTGCTGGCGAGCAAAAACGGTTCGATGCCCATGTCCTGCAGACGCGTGATACTGCTGAGCGCGTCGTTTGTGTGAAGGGTCGAGAACACGAAGTGACCCGTCAGCGCCGCCCGCATGCAAATCTCAGCGGTCTCACCGTCTCGAACTTCACCGACCATGATCACGTCGGGGTCCTGCCGCAAGAACGCTCGAAGCGCACTGGCGAATGTCAATCCGACCTTCGCGCGGGTTTGGACTTGGTTGATCCCCGAAAACTTGAATTCGACAGGGTCTTCGACGGTGCAAAGATTGGTTTCGTCGTCGTTCAGGGCGTTCAGGCAGGAATACAAAGTCGTGCTTTTTCCACTACCCGTTGGGCCGGTGACCAGCATCAAGCCGTGCGGGCTGCGGATGGATTCGGAAAGATCTTTGAACTGCCGTTTATCCATTCCGAGCATGCCCAAGTCGTGTGGCACGGCGTTCTTATCGAGAACCCGCATCACGACCTTTTCACCGAACACCGTCGGGCACGTGTTGACTCGCATGTCGACGCGGGCCTCACCACTTCGGAGCGCGATCGCACCGTCTTGCGGAATCCGCCGCTCGGCGATGTCCATCTTGCTGAGCACCTTTAGACGACTGATGACCGCATTGAGCAATGGCATCGGAGGCGGTGAGACTTCCGAGAGCACGCCATCGATCCTCAATCGGACACGACACTCCTCTTCGTAGGGCTCGATATGAATGTCACTCGCGCCGGTCGACAACGCTTGCTCGAAAATCCCGTTGACGTATCGAATGATCCGTCCGTCGCGTCCGGGCGGCGGCGCCTGATCCAAGTGGATCACCTCGGTGGCTTCCGCGGCGTCCGCTTCATCGGGGTCGTCGGCGTCCTCGACTTCTTCGAAATTGGCCCCCGACGAAATCGGCAACGAAGAGTTCCACGTGCCCTCTTCGTAGAGCATGTTTAGCAACCGCTCGATGACCGAGAGCGGCGCGAACATGGGACGCATTTGCCGTCCCGTCAGAAGCTTGATCTCGTCGGCGAGTAATAGCGAGTCAGGTGAAAAAACGGCGATCTCCAATACGCCACCGTCATCGCACAACGGCGCGATCAAGTGATCGCGGCAGAGTCGATTGGGCAAAACGGTCGCGATCGTTGGATCAATCGGCGGCGGAGTATCGTCCGGCGGGTCGAAAAGTGGAACGAGGTAGTGCTCCGCATAGGCTCGCGCGATCTGTGACTCGTTGGCCACCCCGACGCGAATGATCGATTCCTCGACAGTGGTCTCGTCGCGACCGACCAGTTGCCAGAGTTCCTCAAGCTTTTCCGGGTCGATCCGATCGATTTCATCGAGCAATCGGATGATGAGCGGGTTTTGCCGCGAGTTGTGAACGGTTGCAGTAGTCATGGCGACTCCGCTTCGATGCGGTTTTAGGTGGATGCTTCGTTGGTCGGGAGAATCAGTGTTTCCAAATCACCCGACTCGTCTTCTTCGCCAGGGCGTTCCTGTTCGACCGTTTCGACGGCCGGAATTTGCCCGGCTTTGTTGTGCTTGAGCATCTCGCGGGACCTCCGGTCGAGACGCGTGATCTTGAGAGTACGACCCGAAACGCGGGCGATGACGTGATCGGCTTCAATCGCCTCAATGGTCGCACGGACATCCCTCACTTCGGCGACCGGGATCGAGTCACCGACGCGGCAGACCTTATCGTTGATAATGGCCCAGCGAGTCGTCGCAGCGGTGCCGATGCCGCCGACCAGCAACCCTGCTCGCAGCTCGGTTTCGGTGGGCCCCATGGGGATCGCCGGAACAATTTCGCCCACCGGAGTAAGTTTTTGGACGCTCGGCTTGGCGATCAACACCTCTCGAAACGGATCCGCGACGCTCAGCTCACCGCGACGCGGTGACTCGAGATCACCCTTCTTCCAACGAACCGCTTTCGCGCGGACCGTCGAGTCACCCAGGTCGAGTGGTTCGGCCGGCGGCCAACCCAAGTACAACGCGGTTCCGATGACGGCGAGACTCGGGCCATATTTGACGAGAGCTTCCTGCGCGTTCATGCCTTCTCCTTGAGCACGCGGATGGCGAGTTGCATCATCGGCGCGGTGCCCCGTTCGGCCGGGCTGATCTTCAGCGATTCAACCCGCAGGAGTTCCGGCTGTGACTCGATCAGGTACAAGGCGTCGTTAAGTTCCTCGAACGACCCGGAAAGATCGATCGTTGTTCTCACGGCATAAATCGGTCCCAGCCGTTGAGCCGCCTCGACGTTGATTTGGTTGAGATCCACCGGCGATTTGCGAAACAGCTGGATAAAGAAGCTGGTCACGGGATCGCTTCCTTCGCCCTGTATGATTCGCGTTTCAACGCCCTCCATGGAGGCGCGAAGCAGGAGTACCTCTTCAGCTGTCTTGACCCGTTCCTTCAATTGATTCAAGGAGCGACGGCTCTTTTTGGTCTTTCCGTGGAGCGGATCGTTGATCGCAAACATCATGACCACGATCGCGACCAAGGCCACAGCGACCCGCATTCGGACCGGATTTCGCAGGTGATCGGCGACTTGGCTCAGCTCTTCACGCCAATTTTGTTTTGCTTTCGTATTCATGGCCGATTCTCTCGCTCAACCCTTCTTCGTGGAGGTCGTTAAGACGATTGAAAACTCAGCTCCTGGGACTCCCGTCTCCTGGTCGACTTTGCGTCGCAGGTCACTCAGCTCGACACGATCAAAATGCTCGGTGACGGACTCCAACTGCTGGACCGATTCGACGAATCGGCTCACGGACTCAGGTACCTGACCGTTTTCATTCAGCAGGCACTCGGCGTTCAACAGCAGTGTCGTCGGCATGGTCTTCACGGCTCGTTTTCGTTTCTGAGCCATCACTGCCGAACCGCGGATGCCCGTTAAACGCGTTCCTTTTGGTAGCTCCGTGATGATCTCACCGAGCATCGAACTCCATTGGACGCGTTTATCCAGGAAGTTGCTGAGCGATCCGGCGCGCGCATTGAGGCGGTCGCGCTCGTTGCGCGGATTCGTCTCTTCCAGTGCCATGGCGGGCGCATTGGATTGGAGCGCGAGATAGTCGGATTGGACGCTCGCAGATCGCTCAAAGAGAACAAACGCGAGCATGCACGCTGCAAGCAAATAGAGTGCGATTTCCTTGTAGGGAACCACCTGGCGAAGCGACAGTTGAGGCTTGGCTTCTCGCACGAAGTTGAATTCGCCGTCGTCGGGGATCCAGCAGTAATCGGCGCACGCTTGCGCGATGTCCTGCGGAGAAAGCGACGGACCTTCGGCCCAGCGGTAGTCGTCCGGAAGATTTTGATCAAGCCACTGGCGATCGATCAGTGATTGAAGAGCGGGGCGGCCGTGAATCACAACGGTCTCCGGTGATCGCTCCAAACCACACGCGGAGTGCGCGGCATCAACGCTTCGGGCCAACGAAACAATGCCGGTGCCCTCGTCGCCCTGTGGCAAGACAGCGCTTTGCCAGTGGATGGCGCGGTTTCCCTTGGTCATGACCGCCAGCAGGTTTTCCTCACCGAGAAAAACACGAGTCATGAGTCGATCACGACGGTCTCCTTTTTCAAGGCCCACCGCGGCGTGCACTAAGGCATTGGCGACGGGTTCCAGTCGCTGAAGCGGATGTTCGGTTTCGGACATCGCCTCGCGGACGGATTCGATTCGCTGCAAGGGCGCCGCGACGATGCCGACTAACGACCGACGCTCGGTCTGCCAGTTCACCACATCAATGGCAAGCTGGTCGAGTTTCGCCGTCGAGCTTCGCAATGATTCCCGCAGCAGCGTCCGTGGGCTCGCGTTGCCGCCCCCGGCGTTGATGGGGCGCGTCGCAAAGTAGCACTCGCTCGTGGGGATCACCGCGGCAACGGTCGTCGGCTCGACCAAGTCGAACTGCATTAACAGTGCCTGAACCGCCGAAGGGAGATCCTCGTTGTCGATCGTCACCGACGCAAACTCATGGCGGACCGTGCCAAACACGGTTGTCGAACTACGACAGCCATGCAAATGCTTTCGGCCGCACAGAATGCCGATGGCGTGTTTGCGTTTGCGCTCGTTGCTCATGATGGGGTCGAATCGCGAACAGGGGGACACAAAAAAAGCGGTCCGCTATTCGACGGACCGCTCCGGTGGATTGGATCGGCGGTGGCAAGAATCAAAAAAGCCGATTCAGAATCGCCACGCTCCCCCAAAGCAGTGTTACGTGCTCTGCGGGTTGATTTCGCCGTCAATGGTGCTGTTGCCCGAGTCGTAGCCGTCCTCGGTGAACGTCACCGTGTACGCGCCATAACCGCTACTCGATCCCGAACGAGTTAGCGTTAATGTCCACGAGTCCTCGAGACTCGACGTCGTACCGGCGGCAACGGTACCAACGCTGAAGTACTTCGGGGGAGCTTGCTCCATGTCCAGGGTCGTCAGGTCCGAGGCGTACGTGCCCTGCCGAGCTTGGTACCGCTCCTGAGCGGCGCGGACGCTGGCCAAGTACTTGAAGGACTCCGAGGCCTTACTTCGCTCGACACTTTGCAGCAAGCGCGGAACGCCGAAGGCAGCCAGGACGCCGATAATGATGACGACAACCGACAGCTCAACGAGTGAGAAGCCCTTCCGGGCGGTACGTGAACGACAGGCGGTATCTCGAGCCACGGTGGGCCTCCTATTCAATTTCAATGTCTCAATTCGAGTAAGTAAGTCACCACCACGAGAGAAAAGAGCGGCCGCGACGTGGCCCCAACAGGAGCGACTCAGAAAACTGATAGGACAAAACCGAAGATTGCCCTCAGAAAACGTCCAGGAAATTGGAACGTCAAACCAAGAACGAGCCCCCAGATTGCGGGATTTGCCGGAACGTCAGGTTGAACCAATTGGCGCAGACATGGCCGGATTGGTCTTTTTTCGGCGACTTCCGTTTTCCTATGCTCCCCGGTTCTTTCGACCATTTGTGGAACAGACGCGATGGATCAACGCTGGCGACGCAATCACGACTTGCCCGACACGTCGCGCAGCGCGAACCAGTCGATCGGTCAAACGCCCAGGGTTTGGCATCTGGAACGCGAAGTCGATTGGCTGCGACAGCAGCTCTCGTCGGCCCGTCGTGATCAAGTTGAACGCGCGCAAAGTGCGGCGGTCAAACAGGACAAGCGATTGCAAACGCTGTCCGATGACCATCAACGTCAGCTCCGAGAGCAACAATCGCAAACGCGTGATCTGAAGAAGAGACTGGCGGACGCCGAATCCGTTGGCCAAGAACGCGACCGACTTCAGCTTCAGGTCGAGGCGCTCAAGAACGAGTTGAAGCACGTCGCATGCGCCGCCGATCAGGAACAACAAATTGACCAGCGTCGCTGGCAGAGTGAACTCCAGCGTCTTCGCCAGCATCTGGCTCAGCGCGATGACCGAGTCAAGCGACTCGAAGAGAGCTTGGCGAATACCGAAGCGAGATCGGCCAGCCTCCGCTCCGAGCTTGTGAATGCCCGCAACGATCACGGGGATTCGATCCAGTCAATGCAAGCCGAACAAGAGGCGTTGCGAGCCGAACAGGAGCAATTGCGAGCACGCGTCGCGATCCATCAAACAGATCACGAAGCGGTCGAGTTGGTCTGCGCCGATCTCGACCATTACTCGGATCGATTGCGCTGCGATCTACAGACACTGTCCGACTCGATCGACGAATCGGGCAAGGAGTCGATTCGCGACCGACAGGAGAGCCGTCGCGCGACTCACGCGTTGGAAAGTCAACTCGAGTCATTGACGCAGCGACTTCAGGCGGCGGAGCAGAGAGATGCTCGAAACGCACTCTTGCTCGACGACCAACGGCGACTGAACGAAGAACGCAACGCGTTGTTGATGGAGAAGGACCAAGATATCAGCGCTCTGAATGAACGGGTTGCGGATCTGGAACAGCAACTTGATGCGTTTCAGACCGACTGCGACACGGCCCGTCGCGAAAACACATCACTAGAAAAGAGGTGCCGCCGCGAGTCCGAAAGAGTCCAACGCCTCGCGTCCAAGATCGACCAACTGAAAGAGCGCGTCACCGAATCTCAGTGCGAGTCGGTGGTGCGGGGCGAGCAACTGCGTCAGATTGAACTCTCATCCAAACGTGAGAAGGCCGCGGCATTGATGCGGGCGGACCAAGTTGAGAAACGGTTCGCCGAAGAGCAACGTGAGTTGCAACGCGCGTTGAACTTCGAGCGAACGCGAATCGAAACGCTGCTGCGAGAAAGGTTGCGCAGTCATGCCCGACAACTTTCATGCGAACTGGCGTTCTCGGCGGCTCAAAAGGCATCGGAGTTTGCCTCCGACGAGGCCAAGCAGGCGCGGCACGAAATCCATCAGCTTCGCCGCGAAGTGAGTGAGTTCGAAAGCCAGCGAGAGCAACTCAGTGGTGAGCAGTCAATGACACGCGACTCACTGCATCAACAGACAAGTGAGGTGAAGCGGCTAGCGGCGGAGCTGACCGACCAGGCTCATCAGCGTGATCGGCTCAGGCACACGTTGCAAGAGCTAGAAATTGAGCTGCAGTCATCGCAGCAGGCGACCCGCGAAACAGAATTGGCACTGGACGAACATCGCGACAACTTCGAACAACGGCTGGCACAGGCGAAGCTTCAAGAGCGAGAGCGACACGACCAAGTGGTGTCCGCCTTGCGGCTTCAAATCGAGCGACTCGACACCGAAGTCCATCGGCTGGCGGGTGACCGCGAGGGTTTTCACGCCGAGATCGCGCAGCTCACCAGGCGGTTGGCTGAATCGGAATTGGATCGCGCGCCGGTCTCGGAGACGCGTCGACTGGCACGCGAACTTGCTCGACATCGGCAAGCCCATGCCCGCGAACGCGAATTCCTGTACGCTCGACTCAATCGGCTTCACGAGACCCGCACTCACAAGGCAGCCGCCTAACGGTGCCAGGTCGCATCGGTGAACCTTGCCGCTCCGGCATGCTTCACAGGTACAACGCCCGGTTGTCTTCGGAGGTGGATTTCGTACCGTTTCTTGGCGTGACCGGTCGACCGATCACCTCGCGTCGAGAGCCCGATGAATTTCAAGCCATCCAGTCCCAGACTCCAGCCGACCGCCCCGACTTCGGACGAGACGTCCTTGGCCGACGAGGCGTCCGTCGGTGATCGGGTCGCCGACAAATCCACGTCGGGAACGACGATTGAGATTCCCGAGGCGGAACTGCGCCTCGAGAACGCGCTGCGAGCCGATCGCTATCGACTTCAGCGTCAAAGGAAGCGACTCTCCCAGCAGCGTTTCCAGGAGTTGCTTGCCAAATCGATCGAGACCAAGCGACGGAAAACCGAGTATCAGCCGGTCTTGGAGTACCCGAGCGAACTACCTATTTCATCGCACCGGGAAGAGATTCTTGAACTTCTGCGGTCGCGGCAGGCCATCGTGGTGTGCGGCGAAACCGGAAGCGGGAAAAGTACCCAGCTACCCAAGATTTGCCTCGAAGCCGGTTTTGGCCGCGACGGAATGATTGGCCACACTCAACCTCGACGGCTCGCGGCACGCAGCGTCGCGGGTCGGGTGGCCGAAGAGATACGCTGCAAACTTGGCGAGCACGTCGGTTACCAGGTTCGCTTTGGCGACCAAACCAATGATCAAACGCTGATCAAACTGATGACCGATGGGATCCTGCTCACCGAAACTCGATCCGACCGGTACCTCAATCGTTACGACGTCATCTTGATCG
>JBCBLJ010000043.1:0-20679 GCA_038520195.1 Planctomycetota bacterium | reverse complement strand
GTTGAATTTTGAAGTGGCAGCGACTGACTCGCTCATCATTCAACGGGACAACGATCGCTTGGTCCTGACCGACTTGGACAGCACCAATGGGACCAAAGTCAACGGTGTGGAGTATCCGTTAAAAATCCTCCGTAGCGGTGATCTGATTTCGGTCGGACGCAGCTTGATGTTGGTTGGTTCGGAAGAGGAAATCGCGGCTCGGCTGGCCGCCCTGGGTGACAACCCGACGATGTCGCGAGACATGTCCTCGTCGGATAGCTCCATCGCGCTGGACCTCAACCAGGAGCGGTCTCCGTTTCAATCGCAAATTTCGCTTCAGGAAGTGCCTCAAATCCCGGACAACCTGAGCCCCGGGCAAAAGGCTCAGCTTTGCGAAATCCTGGACTTTCTTCAGCAGCGCCTTGGTCGACTTGTCGACACCGCGAAGATCGACGAGTCGGCGCAAACCGCGACGCTCAAGCTGACGTCATGGCAGCGGCTGCTTGATGTCCAAATGCGGCTCAGTCAGATGCACCGTACCGTGGCCGATCCCGACTGGGACAAATAGCGGCTCGGTCGATTCACGTCGGGTGGATGAGCGACGCTTCATCTCAAGCATCATCCTCGCGCAGACTCTTCGTTCGCCGTTGATTCATCGGATCGAAAAACGCTTTCGTCCAGAGCGCCTTCCCATTTGGCGACCGTGCACGCGACGGCAAGGTCGCCGGTGACGTTCGTCATCGTTCGCATCATGTCGAGGATGCGATCGAAGGGAAAGATAAATGCGATGACCATCACCGATTGCTCGGGCGTCGCGCCGACGACTTCGATCACGGTCGCGGCCAACAAAAGTCCGGCCGAAGGAATGCCCGCCGCTCCGATCGAAACTAACGTCGCGAGCAATGCCACCATGATGTATTTGTCGAACGTTACCGGTAGTCCGCAGGCCTGTGCGGCGAACAGCGCCACAAGTCCGAGATAGATCGCGGTGCCGTCCATGTTGATGGTCGCTCCCAATGGAAGCACCGAACCGGCGACCGATTTTTCCACGCCGAGTTTTTCTTCGGCACAGGAAATCGACATCGGCAGCGTCGCGCTCGAAGACGCCGTGGAGTAGGCGATCCCTTGAGCGTCCGCCACACCGAGGAAGAATGGCTTGAGCGGAAGCTTCATGATGCCGCGGACGAGCAATAGTCCGTAGACCAGGACGATCTGGAAAAAACAACTGCCGTAGAGTGCGATCGTTAGTAGCAGCAGTCCGGATAGAACGCCGAGTCCTCGCGTGCAAATCACCCATGCGATCAATGCGGCGACGCCGAAGGGTGACAACTCCATGATGAACGTTGTCAGTCGCATCATCACTTCGGCGCCGGAATCGAACAGGGCTTTGATGGAAGATGCGGCGTCGCCGGCGAGCAAGATCCCGACACCAATCATCATTGCAAAGAAGATCGTTGGCAGGATGTCGCCCGATGCGAGTGATGACACCGGATTATCGGGAATGATCGCCAGCATTCGGTCGACAAGTTTGGTCCCACGACCGGCCGTGAGCTTTTCTTCTACCTCGGCGGTGTTGCCACTCGCCGACTCGTAGTCCACGCCCGCACCGGGACGCAAAATGGTGCCGGCGATGAGGCCGAGGATCACGGCAAACAGAGTCGTCAAGATGTACAGCGACAGCGTCCGCATTCCGAGCGAACCGAGCCGTTTGGGGTCACCCAGTGCGGCGACTCCCGAAACCAAGGTCGTGACGACCAGCGGGATGATCAGCATCTTGATCAGTCGCACGAAGGCTTGGCCGAACGGGTAAATCCAGTATTGCCCGATGTACTGGGCACCCGAGATGGAAGGGGTCTCTGCGGCGTTGGTTCCGTCCAATCCCGTCTCGGCGTTGGGGTCCGGAAAAGATGGCAGCGGTATCACGTATCGCAACAAGCAGCCGAGTAGCGCGCCCGCGGCGAGTCCGATGAACACGCGCTTCCAAAGAGCAATCGATTGCCAGGATTGAAACATAGGACAATGATCTTGGAGTAACTTATTTCCAGCGTTGTACCCGTTCGGCGAGGCTCGGCAAACCGCCGCGCGTTCTGGGACGCCTTCACATCTTCACCCCCGGCGAGAATCGATGTCAAAGTCGCTGCTTCATCCTGTCACCGTCTTCGTTGGCCTTCTACTGCTCGCACCGACGTGCCCCGTGTCGGCCCAGCAGAAGGGCACGTGGGCGATCGCATTGCATGGCGGAGCGGGCGCGATTCCGCGTGATTTGCCCAACGAACGGATCGCTGAGTATCGCGTCGCACTCGCGGATGCGTTGCAAGCCGGAACGGAAGTCCTTCGAACGGGAGGCACGTCACTCGACGCCGTCCAAGCCACCGTGATGAAGCTCGAAGACAATCCTTTGTTCAACGCCGGTCGTGGCGCCGTCTTTGACGCCGGTGGGCGGCACCAAATGGACGCATCGATCATGGACGGCAATGGTCTTCGCGGCGGCGGGATTTCGATGGTGACTCGGCTGAAGAATCCGATCACCGCCGCCCGTCTGGTGATGGACAAGACGGGTCACGTGCTGCTGGCGGGCGCGGAAGCCGAAGCGTTTGCTTTGGAGCAAGGGTGCGAGTCGGTCGATCCAAGCTACTTCTACACCGACCGCCGATGGAACCAGCTGCTGAAGAAGCTTCAATCCACGGGGCGGGAGCTCCCAAAATCGCCCGCCTATGGATTTCCTCCCGGTGCCAAGGCGAACACGGTTAAAGCGTCGCCGCCGACTGAGATCGGCGACACCGTTGGATGTGTCGCTTTGGATCGGGACGGACACCTTGCGGCCGCCACCAGTACCGGTGGGTTAACCGGGAAAATGCTCGGACGCATCGGCGATTCACCGATTCTTGGCACCGGATCGTACGCCGATGACAACAGCGTCGCGGTGAGCGGCACTGGGAAAGGAGAGGAGTTCATCCGGCACTCGATCGCCTCTCGCGTCGGTTGGCTGGTCGCCGACAAAGGCTACACGCTTGAGAACGCGGGCAAGCACTGCCTGGAAAACGTTCTGAGCGCGGGCCAAGGTGGTCTCATTGCGGTCGACCGAAATGGGAACGTCTTTCTCGACACCAACACCGGTGCGATGCCCCGAGCCTGGGCCACGTCGGACGGGTCCGGAGGCGTCGCCATTTGGGAGAAACCGCTAGCGACGGAGTAGTATTACTTCGTCGTCGCGTTTTGAAGCCGCCGCTGCCAGAAGATTCGGGCCTGGCGGTGAGGTGCGAGAACGGACTTCTCTTGCTCAGGATCGCGGACGTTGTCTTGGATTCGTTCGGTCCGTTCGTTCAGCCAATCGAGAAAGAACTGTGACGAGGCTTTGCTGATTCGTTTTTGACCGGCCGGGCCTTCGATGTACCACGGTGCGGTGGAAGCGAATCGAAAGGTGTCGCGCACGTCCGCGATCGATCGCACCAAAAACCAGCCTGGCTCGGTAAGCGTCAGGGATGTGGAAAGAGTCTGTTCTGATTCAGGGCGACACGGCAAGCGTTTCGCGACTCGGCCGTTGTGAATCACTTCGACCGATCGAATCGGGTCATTGGACGTCAGCTCAATGGTGAGCTCAACTCGCGTCGCTGCTTCCTCCAGTTGGATCACCTCGCCGGGGAGTTGACCGTTCGCCGTTACCCGCAGCAGCGGCCCATTGGTGACGAAACATCGGCCCGCGGCAAGACCTCGGAACCACGCGTCTCGGGTGAACGGTTTGTCTCCAAGATGCACGTAAACGCGGTTGTAACCGACGGGATTTGGCAACACGCCCGATGCACTTCCGGCTGAAGGTGGCAAGCGGATTCCCGATTCAAGTAAGTGGTAATAGATCTCCTGCGTCCAGTATCCGTTGCCAGTTGGGCTTGGCAGTCGCTCGACGTCTCGCGGCCGCCCCCACGCTTCATTTTCCAGCATCTGGTCGCGACACATGTGGTTGTTGGCCAAGCCAATGGAGTTCATCCGACCCGACGCGATCCATGTCGGCACGTCCCACCAAAACGGTTTTTCGATGTCGATCCAGACGTTTTCATTCATGGCGCGAGCTTGATCAACAAATCGCATCGGCGACGGGAACTCGCGTGATTGCGATCGAATGTCGAGCGGGCGGCCGAGACCGAAGTAGAGCAACGCGCCGCCTTCACGCTCGTCTTCGCCGCTCCGAAGCTCGTACACACGGTCTCCATCGAATTGCATGATCGGGCGTTCCGCGGGGCCGAGCTCATTCCCATTGCCATTCCACCACTCAACCACCGTCGCGAAGTCGAGGTCCTCGGCTCGCATCAATTGCTCGATCTCGCTCGCCGGTCGATGCACATGCAGATCGCCGCTAAACCACCCCGCGTCTCGGAGTGATGCGATTCGTGGAAGTCTGACGTTGAGCGCCGTCTGTTGCCCGGCCACCAGCGAAATGGATCCCGAAGCCCGCGCGTGTTCCGGTCCACGTTCAATCTGCCAGCGATAGTCTCCGGGCAGAACAGGGACGGAAACACGACCTGAACAAACCAAGTGATCGTGCCAAAAGGGTTGGCCGTCAACACGAACCGCTTTGCCGGTAGAGTCGCGAAGATGAACACGGCAGCAAATCACTTCTTCGTTTTGGTCGACAACTTCGATTTCAATCGAGGCCGATTGCGCCGATGCGTCATCACCCTGAATTTGCAGTCCCGCCAACGCGAGACAGATTCCACTGAGTCTTCCGATCATCGTGTTCATGCCAGGATCCCGTCCACGAGTTTGCCATGGACGTTGGTCAACCGTCGTTGGATACCGTTGTGATAAAACGTCAGTCGTTCGTGATCGAGTCCAAGTAGATGCAAGACCGTCGCGTGGAGATCGTGCCAGTGCACGCGATTTTCGACCGCACTCCAGCCAACCTCGTCGGTGCTGCCATACGCTATTCCATGTTTCAAACCGGCACCCGCCAACCAGACTGAGAAGCCGCTTTGATTGTGGTCACGACCCGTTCCCACTTGATCGGCTGCCGACTGCGTGAACGGCGTGCGCCCGAACTCCGAGGTGAATAGGACTAATGTGTCATCCAGCATGCCGCGGCGGCGTAGGTCTTTGAGCAGAGCGGCGACGGGCCGATCGATACGGGCGGCCTCGCGTCCGTGGTTGCGCCGCATATCCTCATGGCCATCCCAGTTGATCCGCGGGCTCCCAAAGGCGCCGCCGGCATAGAGCTGAATGTAGCGAACGCCCGCTTCAAGCATCCGCCGAGCCATCAGACAACTGCGTCCGAAGTGCCGGGTGGTTGCATTTTCCGTGCCGTAAAGTTCACGCGTCGACGCGGTTTCCAGGCTCAGATCGGTTACTCTTGGTACGGTTTGTTGCATTCTCTCGGAAAGTGAGTAGCTACGAATTCGGGCGTTCAGAAGATCACTTTCGCCACGCAGGGATTGGTGCTGGCGATTCATCTTCCGCAATAATTCGCGGGTCGCGTTTTCGGTCGAATCGCCCAGTTCGCGTGCCGGAAAAATGTCCTTGATCGGCGTGCCGCTGCTGGCGACGGTGACGCCCTGATGCTGCGCCGGCAAAAATCCATTCGTCCAGTTGATGGATCCACCCGCCGGCACGCCGCGGTCATCCGGAAAAACGACATAGGCGGGAAGCGAGTCTGTCTCGCATCCCATCCCGAACGAAAGCCAGGACCCGATGGTCGGAAACCCATTGAGTCGAAAACCTGTTCCTTGTTGAAACGTCGCCGGCGTGTGATTGGATGTCTCAGCAAACATCGATCGGACGACGGTCAGTTCGTCGGCGACGGTCGCGAGTTCGGGAAACAAGCTGGAAATCCAGAGTCCACTCTCGCCACGGCGGCGGAATTCCCAGTCGCTCTTGCGGAGCAATCCAACCTGGCCAAAAAAAACATCCGGCCGTTGCTCGGAAACAAGCGACTTGCCGTGCATCGTTTCGAGTTCAGGTTTGTAGTCGAACGAGTCGACTTGGCTCAAACCGCCGCAAAGCACCACGTGGATCACACGTTTGGCCTGGGCTCGATGGTGTGGCCAGGGATCGGCCGCTTCTGGCTGGACGGCAAGATTCGCCGCGGACTGCGGAAGTTTGTCAGCATACGCGAGTCCATCGCGGGAGAGCAGTTCCGCCACCGCAATCGCGCCAATCCCTTGTCCGGCAAAACTCAATAGATCGCGGCGAGGCAATTCAATCGACATGGATGAACTCGTTGCTATTGAGGACTGCGCGGCAAAAGGCCGAAAGCGAGTAGTCGTTGATGAAACGCGTCGCCGAAGTCGCTTCTTCTCGATCGATCCTCCGGCCGTAGGCAAGCCGGTAGACGCGATCGGCTTGCTCCCTTGGATCGTCTCCCGCTTCTCGCGACACGCGCTCGGCAAATCGATCGGCCATTCGCAGCGTGAAAGAGCTGTTCATCATCGTCAGAGCCTGAAGCGGCGTCGTGGTGACGGTTCGCTTTGGTGCGGTTGTCGACGGATCGGGGCAATCGAACACGTCCAGCAATTGACTCCGTCCGCTGCGAATCCACGTCCGATAGATCGTGCGGCGATAAACATCGGGATGGTCACGGTCGACCATCTTGTAGAACTGAGAGTTGTGAACATGGGTCTCGAAGTCCTGGTACGGTGGACCGCCTCGCTGCAGATTGATCTGTCCGGAGACGAATAGGATGTTGTCACGTAGCGACTCCGCATCCAAACGCCTTGCGGTGTATCGCCAGAGCAGTCGATTGTCGCTGTCGAGTCCCGCGGCACTTTTGCGGGATCGCGAGGATTGCTGATACGTCCGCGACCCAAGGATCAATCGGTGGATGTGTTTGAGCCGAAATCCCGACTCGATCAGTTCGGCGGCCAGCCAGTCGAGCAACTCTTCGTGGCTCGGGCGGCCTCCACTAAAACCGAAGTCATTGGGCGAATCGACGATTCCGGTTCCGAAATGATGATGCCAAATCCGATTGACAATCACTCGAGCGAAAAGCGGGTTCGCGTCGCTTGTGATCCAGTTTGCGAGTGCGATCCGCCGTTGGCGATCCGATGCGTCCAGCTCAAGCCCAAACTCCGCTTCCGGCCCAACAATCGCTTCGATGCCGCCCGCGGCGAGTTCATCGCCTTTGCTATTGGGGTTGCCGCGCGCCAGCAAGTGCGTCTTCGCGGGCGGTTGTGGATTGACGGCGTAGATGGAATAGGGCTCCAGTTGTTCCCGCTGCGTTTTGCACTCGGCGATGCGCTCTTTTAGCTGGGTGTGTTGGGACTCTTCCTCGTCCGTCATCGCGGCGAGGATGTCGGCCCGTTTGATCCGGCTTGCTTCGTATTGGAACGACTGCCGAATCTCCTCGGCCGACAGTGCTCGGTCGTAAACCTGAGCCGTGTCGAGTTGTCCGTGCAGCTGACGCGAGGGCGCCGGCGTTCCGACACGTAGTCCGAACTGAATGAACCATTGCCCTGGCTCAAACGTCACCAGTTGATCGACCTGATAAGGTTCTCCGTAGGGTTCGCCATTTCGGTAGCCCGAGATCGTGCCGTCGGCAGCCCAAGTGACCGCGATGTGAGTGAACTGGCGGTCCGCCATGTCCTCTTCTTTCCCACCAAAATCACGTGTCCGTCGGAAGAATTCACTCCCCGCCATCCACTCTCGAGGCTTGCGTTCGCCGAAGACGACTGCATCAAACGTCTTGTCGTCGGTCTTGTGAATGGTGATGAGTGAACCGCCACGCTGCGATAAGTCGGAGAGTCGAACCCACGCCTCCAGCGTTTTTTCCTTCAGCTCAAACGGCTGATTGGCGGTGCGGGCGAAGCCGCTTTTTTGGTCAAGGATCAAGTTGCCGTCTGATATCTTCGCGCCACGATGCGCGATGGCATGGGCGTTTCCGATGCGATCGAGTAACCCATCTTCGAATTCCCAACGTGCGGTCGCGACGATCTTGCGAGGGGCGAGCGCAACATCGGGGTCCTTGGCGATCATCCGCAAATGAACGGTCTCCTCGAGCGACCGAACACGCTTTTGAAGTTGCTTGATTTCTGGATCAAGTTCTCCCCGCCGTTGTTCTGCCTGAGGATCGAACACCGAATACGAGCGTGGACGTACTCCGGCAAATGCCGCAGCCATCCGGTAATACTCGCGTTGGGAGATCGGGTCGAATTTATGATCGTGACAACGCGCGCAATTGATCGTGAGTCCCAGAAACGCTTGGCCGACCGTGCCGACGTAATCTTCCAGTTCATCCTGGCGCACGACGGCCTTCATCGCGGCGCTTTGCTGCGACTGTCCGACTTCGTCCCAGGCGCCCGCGACCAGGAAACCTGTCGGGATCGCAGCACTCGGGTTCTCCGGATTCAGTACGTCGCCGGCGAGTTGAGATCGAACGAACTGGTCGTAGGGCACATCCTCGTTGAGTTGATCGATGACCCAGTCACGGTAGTGCCAACTATCTTCGCGAAGGCTATCCCGTTCAAAACCGTGGCTTTCGCCGAATCTTGCGATGTCCAGCCAGTGGCGTGCCCACCTTTCACCGTAATGGTGTGAGGCGAGCAGAGAGTCAATCAAGTTGGCGACCGCACTGCCTCGGTCTTTCTTCATCGCTTTCTCAAACGCATCCACTTGCTCGGGCGTCGGCGGAAGACCGAGAAGGTCGAAGCTCATTCGACGTAGCAACTCGCGCGGCGAGGCGGGTGCTGAAGGAGCGAGCCCGGCCGCTTCGAGTTTGTCGTGGATCAATCGATCGATCGCATCGGATCCGATTTCCTTGATTTGGGGACGTTCGATCGGTTGAAAAGACCACCAATCTCTGCCCGCACGCTCGTCGTTGCTCGATGCGAACGGGTCGATCGGATTGGTTCCCCATACCGCGCCGGCTTCGATCCAGCGTCGGATCAGTTCCCGCTCGTCAGATAGAAGCGGTTTCTCCGGCGGCATTTCACCCGCTTCGATACGTTTCCAGAGCAGGCTTTCGTCGATCAGGCCACGTTTGATGGCGGACCCAGATTCCCCGCCGGCGAAGCTCGTTTCTTTCCGCGAGAGGTCGAGTCCACCTTCGGAGTCGGCGCCGCGATGGCATTGCAAACAGTGTTTCGCCAGGATCGGCGCGATCGATTGGTCAAAATCGACGGGAGCGGTATCGGCATCTACCGACACGGTGCCGGCAAGCAAAGCGGCAACCGCGAACAGGCTCGACAGGGGAAAATTCAAGGCGGGACTCCAGCGATGACCGGGTGGAGGACACCGCAGTATAAGCCGTCAGCCGACGCCATTCACTTTCGGGGGTCGCAACTCGCGAATTCGATCACGTCATTCCGTTTTTGTGACGCGATACGCTTCGGCTTGAGCTTGTCGAGCATAGTCGATCGACTCTCCCAAGAGTCTCATGGCTTCCTGGTCAGCGTGAAAACCTTTTGAGTTCTCACTACTGATGAAGTCCAGACGCCACATCGCTTTCCGTTGCAGTTTGCGAATGGTGCCGAGTTGCTCCTGCGTGGCGCCGCTGGATTGTGCCTGAACGATGGCATCGAACATGTCGGTGACCGCGGCGGCAGCGCGATCCATCTGCGAACGCGTTCGATTTTGAATGATGTCGACGCGTTCGATGAGTTCCCTCTCCGGTACCTTGTGACACGTTTGGCAGGCACGGTTGACATTGAGCATGGGACTGCGAACCCAGTGGCTACTGAACTTCGTCGCGCCTTGTTTTTCATAAGGCATATGGCAGTCACTACAGCTAACTCCCGCACGGGCATGAATCCCCTGGCTCCACAACTCGAACTCGGGGTGTTGAGCTTTGAAGACCTTCGTCCCTGTCTCCTTGTGTACGTAGTCAGCGAATTCGCTTCCGTCGGCAAAGCGGGTTTGCTCCCACTCCAGCTCAAGCTGCTCAGCCTTCAAGCCATTGGCCCAAGGAAAGGTGAGTGTCATCTTGTTGGCACAGTAGTATTCCACGTGACACTGGGCGCAGACGAGCGAGCGCATCTCCTGTCTTGTGGCAAGCGCGTTCGGGTCATAGGGTGACCGGCGATCCGACTTCCTCCATTTCTCGATGCTCGGCAAGTGAGGGACTCCGTCTTCACTTTTAGCGAGTTTCTGAAGACCGTCGACCAGTCCGGGTCGGGTCACTCGAATCTGCATGGTCTTCGGGTCGTGGCAATCGACGCACGAGACCGGATGTGCAGTGCCCAGATGCGGGTCCGCTCCGTCGACGCGGTCGGGCGTCTTGAGCAGTTCGGCATGAACGTCCTCGTAGTTCATCTGGCTAACAGCTTTGAAGCCGTCCACGACCGCGTCCATCTGGAATTCATCGGACAACTGTTCGAGCGTCGGTTCGATGCCTTGCTGCTGAAGTCCGATTCGTCGATAGGTTGGAATGATCGACGCATGGCAGTGCAAGCATGCGCCCGCCTGTTGGAAATCGGTGACCCGTTTCGTTTGTTCCTGATCCGACAGCATGAATGCGTGACCGCGAGCCTCGCGGTAGTCCACGCTAAAAGCGTATCCAGCATAGAGTCGCTTGAGCCACGGATCTTTATCCAGTTTGCTTGGCGGCAACGCGTGATTGCCCCCGTATTCGGTGCGCTCGCTGTCCGTGGTGAGCAGGTACGACTCGTATTGCACCGGAAAGTTCAGGCCCCAAGGCTTTGGGTCCGTGGTCACCTCGGTGACGTCCACGACTTTCACAAACGGGGCTCGTGCCTCTACCTTCCGTTCGTAAATGTTTACCAGCAGTGCAACGACCAAGAAGGTGGCGATGGCGACCACGGCCGTCAACAAAAACATCCACTTAAACATCGAACCCTGATTCGAATCAGACATCACTGGCGACTCGTTGAAAGAAGTTATTCGCGTTCGGAACCGGTCGAGTGGGGGCGAAACGCATGCCCCACCGACGAATGACAGTGGACGCACAACAGCATGTCCTCGCCGCCGGGGCGCGGTTCCTGAGCGGGGAGTAGCGCGTGGACGAACTCGCCGTGGCAATCGAGGCAGGCATTTTGAGTGATGATGCGATTGCGAGATTTGATTTGAATCGGATCGCGATAATCTTGGAGCGTGAACGCCGCCGAATGAAAGAATCCGTTGTCTGCTTTGGTGATCCACTTTCCGACGAAGTCGTGCGGCAGATGGCAATCATTGCAGTCGGCGACGTGATGATGACTGCTCTTCACCCAGGAGTCGAAGTGGTCCTGCATGACGTGACAGTTGACGCACGTCTTTGGATTGTTGCTCAGGTAGCTGGCTCCCTTGCCATACCCAAACGTGAATGTCCCGACACCGGTTAGCAATCCGAGCAAAACGGAAAGTGTCATCCACTGGCGAACACCGCGACGACGTGTCGGTGAGGAGGGTGGTTCCGTGGTGCCTTTGTCTCTTGTCATGCATCTTCGCCTCATGCATCTGGGCCAGAAGCAACTGTGTCTGATGCATCTGTGCCTCGCCGCTTGTTCGAACAGATGCGACCAAGAACACTCCCAGACGCCCCGCGACAACAAGATATCTGCTGTTTGAGTGTTCTGAGTAGCCGGTCAGCTGTTCACCAGCTTTGGGGGTGACTGTCACCAGGTTTGCCGACAGCGATCACACGCACCGAGCCTTAGTTCCTTCGGCTAAGATAGGTAGTTGAGGTTTGTTGAGTGTTTGTCGAAGGTTCTATGAAGGTGGATTGCTCGATGTCCAAACGACTTTTTTGTGTGGGTTTAATTGTGTCGCTTGGGCTCGTCGGTTCCCAACGCACGTTCGCTCAGCAGATCACTGTCGATCGTTTGACGGACCGGTTTGACGCCAACAAGGACGGGGTGATCGAAGCTTCCGAAGCGAAGGATCAGCTGAAGAGAAACTTCAACCGCATCGACGCCAACAGCGATGGGAAGCTCGATCGCGACGAGCTAGTGAAGCTTGTCGAGAGACTGCGAGCCGGGCAGACCGGTCGGAACCCTCGTGCGACGTTTGTCGTTCCAGATGACGTCAAGCTGGTGGAAGATGTTGCCTACCGCGAAGGCGAGAGTAAGAAGTGGAAGCTCGATCTCTTCTTACCTCGCGACAACGAAGCCAAAGAGAAATCCAAGCGGCCCGCGATCGTGTTCATCCATGGCGGAGGGTGGCGTTCCGGGGATAAGGGTGGTGGGCAATGGAGGAGCCAGCCGGTTGCTTATGCCCAGAAAGGATACGTCTGTATTTCGGTCAACTATCGATTGACCGATGAGACGTCGATCCAGGGTTGCATTGAGGATTGCAAAAACGCAGTTCGTTGGTTGCGAGCCAACGCCGAAGAATACAACGTCGACCCCGACCGAATCGGTGCGTACGGCAACTCCGCCGGGGCGCACCTGGTCTCTGTCCTTGGGTTGGCGGACGAAAAGGCGGGGCTCGAAGGTGATGGTCCGTACCAGGACTACTCCAGCGCCATCCAAGCGGTGGTTTGTTCCGCACCGCCGACCGACCTGGTGAATTGGGATGGCAAGTCGGAGTTTGATCCGCGACGCGGCAAACGACTATTCGGGACTTCGGATTTGGACGAAGGCTTAGAACTCGCGAAGAAGTGTTCGCCGGTGACCTACGTGAAAACGGGTATTCCGTTTCTCGTGATTCATGGAACCGCCGATCGAACGGTGCCCGTCTTTCAGGGCGACAGTTTCGTCGAAGCGCTCAAGAAAGTTGACGCGGATGTGACTTACATTCGCGTGAAAGGAGCCGGTCACGGTGTCTTCGGTCAAGCGAGCGAGAAGACCGGTCCCGCGATGGAGGAGTTTTTCGAGCGGACGCTCAAACCCGAGTCGAAGGGTAATGGATCGTGACCCGATGGTTTCGAGCATTGGTTGCTTTAGAGCGTTTTGTGGCGCACTCGATGGTGAAGAACCGTTGGATGCTTGATGCGGTCAGTCGCCGATGCCGATTGGGTTTGTTGCTTGGGAGTATCTTGCTGCTAACGACTGTCGGTACGGCCGATGAGCCACGGTTGCAGTGGGGAATTCCCGGAGAATCGGGTCTAAAAGTGAGCCACGATTTCCCGATCGCACAGCGGCCGCTTTTGGTGAACGGTGAGGTCATCACGATGTTTCCGTCAAACTTGATGGTCGGGACGGATGATCGCGTCGGGAAACGCATTTGGTTTTTCCCGTGGTACGAACGGAACGATTCAAAGTTTCGGGAAATCGAAGAGATAACCGTTGATCGATCGTCTCGCTGGGGTACCCGCTGTGCCTCTTTTGTCGCCACGACACGGGGTGATGCGGTCATTTTCGTGCAAGCGCCTTTTGACAGGCTTGTTGCGCTTGATCTGACACGAGAAGGCGCCATGAAATGGCGAGCGTTTGATGTGCGTGACTCCAACAAACCCAATGCCCCCTTCGCTCTCGGCGCGCCTTGTGTCCTGGGAGATTCGGCGTTTTGTTTGGTGGCCTCCGGAGACCGAATTCTCCTAACCGAATTAGATGTCGAGTCGGGGCGACTGCTCTCCTCGAAGGAATTGGGCGTCGCAGAATCCACACGAAATGCGATCCGGTTTTCACCGGTGCTGATCGGAGAACGGCTCGTTTGTCCGACTCCGGCGGACGAACTCGTCTGTGTTGATCTTCAGGATCGTTCGGTTGCTTGGCGAAGTAAACATACCGTTTCGTTTGATCAGGTCTTTCGAATCAAGGCCATTGATGAGTCCGTCGTGACGTTGTGCAACGGCACCGCCACCTGTTTCGACGCAACAAGCGGGTTGGAGCGGTGGTCGCGCAAGGACTTGCGTTTGTTTCCGTTCATCCCTTCAGGCGACCATTGGTGCCTTGGGACGGAGAAGACAGTGCTTTCGGTGGACACGTTAACCGGAGAAAAACGTTGGGGCACCGAAGTCGACGCACCCGACTCCATCGTTGCCAACGGACTGATCGCCGGCAAACTCCTTGTGTTGCCGACCGCAGGAAATCAAATGCTTGTACTGAATGCGAAGACGGGGGCCCGTATCGGTTCGCACGCGGCGCGAGTTCCGCTCGGGCACCTTTTTTTGATCGGTGATGCGATCTACTCCTTCTCGCAAAACCGCTTCGACAAACTCGCGTCTCCGTTGGAGCATCCATGAGTGCGTTGTCGCCGTAAGGCAGAGTGGATCTTTGGTAAGAGACGCCGCCTAACGTGTTTTTCTTGCACGCATCCCACTCTCGACGATTTGCATGATTTTGGCGGCGATTTCTTCGATGGTCGAATGAGTCACGTCGACCATGGGAATCTTTAGCTTCTGGTAGAGCGATTCCGCTTGCATGACCTCCTGGATAGTGTCCTTGAGTCCGGCGTATTTGAAACTCACCTCAGTGTTGTGCGCGATCACGTCGGCAAAGCCGTTGACTTCCAAACGTCGATTGCGAATCTCGGAGAGTTGTTTTGGCGCGATGGTCAACGCGACGCACTTCTTGCGGAATGTTCGAACTTCCTTCGGTAGACCGATCCGCGGATCGAACGAAATGTTTGAGACACGGAGGCCGAGCCAGCCCAGATAGGCAGACGTGGGGCTCTTGCTGACGCGGCTGATGCCGACGAGGATCAAATCGGATTCGCCCACGGATTCCAAACGTCGACTGTCGTCGTGCTGCATCGTGAATTCCCACGCGTCGATGCGATCAAAATAGGCCGCGTCTTTGGTGTGGACGCGGTCTAGATCGGCGATCGGGCGTTGCCCGGTTTGTTCGGCGAGGAAATCCACGGCCGGGCCGGTCAGATCGAAGCAGGCGACGTTCCGTTTGGCGGCAAGCGATTCGAGGATTCTTTTGCTCTCTGCGTCAACGAACGAGTAGAAAACGATCGAGTTCTTTCGGACGTGTTTTTTGAACGCCACCGCCGTCGAGTCGGGGGTCGTGCAGAACACGTGATACAGCGGTTGCTCATCAATCCCCGGAAACTGAGTCAAGACCGCTGTCAGAAGATGCCGCGGCAGTCCACCGGTTCCGTCGGTCAAAACATGGATTTGGCGGCTTGCATGTCTTGTTGCGACAGCTTTCTTTCTCTTGGTCGAGCGTTTCGCCTTCTTCATGCCTCTGCTCACTCGGCAGCAGGGGCTTTCGCTCGATCACGCTTGGCTTTCTCGAGATCGACGATCGTCATCTTGCTCATCACATTGAAGGTCTTCTCATACTCATCCCAAAGGTCCGTTGTCGTCCCCGAGATCGTAATCGCGCCCATGTCCATGTCGTTGGACCAGAAGCATGAATAGAGAATCCGAAATGGAGGCTTGCTCTTGTCACTTTGCGGTTCCTCGGTTTCCAGCCCGACCCGTGTGAATTTGCCTTGCTTGATTGGGTCACGTCGGCTGATCACCTTCGCGGTCTTGGCTTTGGATTCGAGGAACTTTTCGAGGAAAGCTTGTGGTGTCTGTTTGGTCAACTCTTGAACGCCGATGAACAGTTGGATTTTGACGCCGGTGACGTAGCCGGATTGGGAGGGTTCCTTCGAAAGGGTCCAAGTCAATTGCCGCTTGCGGTGCGCTTCGGCGTAGTGCCAATCGGTCGGTCGTGGGATGCTGCCACCGAGCGGGTTCAGCGATTGCAAGACGAAGCCGTCGGGCACAAAGGTCTCCGCGTTTTCGGCGATCGCCTTTGCTTCTTCCATTTCTTTGGTCGGTGGGATTTCATTGGTCGGCCACACCAACGGGAGCAGGTCGTCGGGAATCTTTAGCTGCTCGCCTTTCTTGCGATCGAGAATGCGGCGCCAGTCTTGAGGAACGGCAGCACCCGCTTTGGCTGCCGGCGGCTGATCCTCCGACTCGGAGGACGCGAATCGCAGTAACAGTGCAAACGCAACCGGCCCGCCGACCACCTGCGGAACACCCTTGGCCGCCATTCGCTTTTGAACCTCGTTGGTCAACTCGTTCTCGAATTCTCGGTCGAGATCAATCCACAGCTTCATCGTTCCGTTGGGTCGGATCGCAACCGCGACGACGCCCGATTGGTGGTCGGTCGCTTCGGAATCACGGAGTGCATCGAGCGTTTCTCGCTCGATGGTTTTGATGTAGGCCGAGGTTGTCTTGGTATCCGACCCGGTACGCTGCCCGAACTCGCCGGTGGAATTGAACAACACGACGGCGTCCACCTTGGCCTCATCGGCGTGCGTGTTCCCGGCGTCAACAAGTAAGAACCCTACGCAGAGAAACGCTGCGCGTAGCGACTGAGACATCTTCTTTTCCGTGAAAGTTCGATTCGTCGAGGGAGAAACCTATCGTCCAGCGTAGCGGATACGGCTCCCTCGCGAACAGTCTGTGAGAGAACCCGCCATCGGTTCGACCCTCTCGCGGGCCGGTTGGGAAGGTCTCTCTCGGTCCTTTTCTAAAAGGGCCACGTGGGTTGTCGCCAGCGAAGACCTCGCTTCACAAAGTGACTAGAATCCGGATTCGCCTGACGTCGTTGGGCGACGACTTCTCATGGCATCGAGGCGATCTTCATGTATCGGCACACCCGTTTCTCTTTTGCGCTTTTCCTTGCCATCGGTTTCATTTCGGTGCCGAGCGGAGCACTCGCCGCCGACCGTCCCAACGTTATCCTGATCTTCATTGATGACATGGGTTACGGCGACGTCGGATTCAACGGGGCTCAAGGCCCGAGCACACCCAATCTCGATCGAATGGCCCGCGAAGGCATGCGGTTCGATGACTTCTATGTCGGCTGCGCGGTGTGTTCCGGGTCCCGCACAGCGCTACTGACCGGCACCCACTACCAACGGTTGAACATGCGGCCGGTGTTGTTTCCCAACAGCAAGCAAGGCCTGCATCCCGATGAAGTGACGGTCGCCGACATGTTGCTTGAGGCCGGCTACGCCACGACTTGCATCGGAAAATGGCATCTCGGTCACCTTCCGCCCTGTCTGCCGACCTACCAGGGATTTCAGTCGTACTACGGGATCCCGTACAGCAACGACATGTGGATCGATCCCGCGAGCAAGCTCGCCGACGACATCGTCATTCGCGAGGGATTGACGCTCGAGCAGGTCAAGGCAGGCCACAAATCGAAGAATCGCGTTCCGCTGATGCGAAACGAGGAAGTGATCGAGTACCCGGTCGATCAGTCGACCGTGACCAAACGCTACACCGAGGAGGCGATTCGATACATCCGTGAGAACAAAGAGCGACCCTTCTTCATTTACCTTCCCCATACGATGGTGCATCGCCCGCTCGCGGTCTCGAAGGCGTTTGAGAATCGAACCGGCGAGTTGATTTGGGACGCGATCGAGGAAGTCGATTGGTCGGTCGGTGCGATCATGGCGGCTCTGAAAAAGGAAGGCATTGATGAACGAACGCTGGTGATCTTCACCAGTGATAATGGTGCAGCGGTCGGATCGTCACTGCCGCTTCGAGCGAAAAAGGGCAGCGTTTACGACGGCGGCATCCGAGAGCCAACCGTCATGCGTTGGCCGGGCAAGATTCCGGCCGGTCAAGTTTGTCGTGAGGTCACCGCCTCGATTGATGTGCTCCCCACGCTCGCCAAACTTTGCGGCGGAGAACTCCCGTCGAACCCGATCGATGGCAAAGACATTTGGTCGTTGATGAGCGGTCAGGAAGGCGCCAAGAGTCCGCACGAGACTTACTGCCTGATGCACGGTCTCGGAACGGTTCGATCGGGCAAGTGGAAGTACTACCCCTGGCGCGAAGGGAGTGACAAGAAGAATCAGCGTTCCTCTTCGACCCGGCCGAACGGGCCAACGGTACAGCTCTACGATACCGTGGCCGACATTGGCGAGACCACCAATGTCGCGACGATGCACCCAGATGTCGTCGGGCGGCTCCAGTCAGCATGGGAGGCGCACCTGAAAGAGCTGCAAGCCAATCGTCGCCCCAACGCGGACTTGATTCGCCCGGCGGGATCCCTCTCGCCGGAACGCCCTGGTTCGAAACCCGTTTCAAAACAGGCCGCCAAACAACCGAGCTCGCCGATCGATTGGATGGGCGCTCGGGTCGGAAAGACCTACGCGACGCATGCCGCCGTGAACCTTGTGAGCCGGCCATTTGAAGTGGGCTGTACCGTTCGCGGAGAGGGGCTTCGCGGTGTGCTGATTGCTCATGGCGGGAGTGTGACGGGTTACTCGCTTTATGTTCGCCAGGGAAAGGTCGTGTTCGCCTTACGCCGTTCCGATTCGAGCATTCATCGCGTTCAGCTTCCGATCGGGTCGACCGCCGAGCAAAAAATCATCGCCAAAGCCGACGGGGAAACGTTAACACTACGGGTCAATGACCGCGTGGCCTCGGCCGCATCCGGCGGCTTGCTCTTGAGGCATCCCAGCGAGAACGTCGCCATCGGCTTCGATGATCGCATGCCAGTCGATCCAAACGCACCGCAGGAAAAGTTCAACGGAGCGCTGTCGGGACTTCGCGTCACGCCGGTTCAACGTTGATGACGCTTTCACATTTCCATGCTCTGATTCAACGAGTTGGCCGATGCACCGCCTGATACTCTCCATCGCGTTGTCGATCGTGGTGACGTCAACGAGTGGCTCTGCTTCAGCGGGCCAGACGCCACCAAACATCGTTTTTGTGTTCGTCGATGATCAGGGCTACTACGACTTGGGGTGTTATGGGGCTTCGGAAGTTGAGACGCCTCGAATCGATGCCATGGCCGCCGAGGGCACGCGGTTTACCGACTATTACGCCGCCGCACCGATTTGCAGCCCCTCGCGTGCCGGGCTTTTGACGGGATGCTATCCCAGACGCGTGGGCAACGAAGCTTGGGTTCATCGTGCCGATTCTCGCTTTGGCATTCATCCCGACGAGCTGACGTTGGCGGAGTTGCTGCGATCTGGGGGCTACAAAACGGCCTGTATCGGAAAGTGGCATCTGGGATTTCACGAGCCGTTTTTGCCACATAACCAGGGTTTCGATCATTACTTCGGCTTGCTCCACAATCTCGATCCCGTGGAGATCGTGTACTTCGAAAACGGTGATGTCCCGTTGATCCGTAACGGCAAAGTCGTCAAAGCCAAGGCCGATCCCTCTGAGCTCACGCGCCGTTATACCGACGAAGCCATTCGATTCATGGAGGCGAACCAAGCAAGTCCGTTCTTCATTTATCTGCCACACACAATGCTTCATAAGCCACTTGGTGTCAGCGAGGAATTCAAGGGCAGCTCGCGGTGGGGAGAGTATGGGGATGCGATCCAGGAATTGGATCACCATGTCGGGCGACTGTTTGATGCTCTCGATCGCCTTGGATTGAGCGACAACACGGTGGTGATCTACGCGTCAGACAATGGTCGTGGGCCGGGGCGAACGCCTGAGCAAAAGATTCGTGGACGGAAACTGTCCACTTACGAGGGCGGTTTGCGTGTCCCGGCGATCGCGTGGGGGCCGGGACTGGGATTGCAATCGAACACAACTTCCGCTGCCGTTGTCCGAGCGATGGATTGGTACCCGACGCTCGCCACACTTGCGGGTGTGAAGGTTCCTGACGGCCGGGTGATCGATGGCCGCGACATCACGCCGCTTTTAAAGGGTGAAACCAAGTTCGTGCCTGGTCCCGCCATGAAAAAGTCGCTCAACGCGACGGTGCCGCTTCGACGACGTTGGGATCCACCAGGCGAATGGTCACCGCTGATCAATCGCAATGAATACAACGAGGCTTTCTTTTACCACGGAAGCCATGGGGCACTTGCGGCAGTACGTTGGCGAAACTGGAAGCTGTACTTGAATCCGAGCTTGCAGCTCTATGACCTTCAAAGTGATCCTGGCGAATCCAAACTTGTCCGCAACGCCGAAGTCGTCCGTAAACTGCGAGGCATGTCGGTTCTTTTTCAGGAAGAGATGCGGCTTGATTCGCGACCGGCCGGCGAGGTGGAAGAGCCACGAGAGGATGGTCGGACAGCCATTCCGCAGTCGATGCTTGAATCGTTGCATTCACGACGCGATGTGACGTATGCGCGTTATGGCGAACGAACTTTGGAGATGGATATCTTCCGCCCGAAAGACGCTTGGGGCGCGCTACCGGCGGTCGTCTGCATTCATGGCGGTGGGTGGGCAAAAGGAAATCGGATCAGTCATGAGAAGGTGGCCCAGGCTTTGGCGGCGCGTGGATATGTGGCTGCGACGATCTCCTATCGATTGAGCGGAGAGGCACCATTTCCGGCCGCGATCGAAGATTGCAAGGCTACCGTACGCTACTTGAGAGCGAATGCGGATCAGTACGGGATTGACGCGGACCACATCGGCGCGATGGGTCTTTCCGCCGGCGGACATTTGACCGCGCTCTTGGCGACGAGCGGGGGTGTGGAGGAACTGGAGGGCGAGGGCGGCCATGCCGAGTTCAGCAGCTCCATCCAGGCGGCTGTGCCGATGGGTGCTCAAACGGATTTCGAATCGTCGCGGACCCGGGAGGTCTCTTCGTCGAGTCGCGGCGCGATCTGGCGGCAGTTCCTCGGTGGTTCGCAGGAAGAGAAGCCGGCGACTTATCGGCTCGCGTCACCGCTGCATCATTTGGACGCCGATGATCCGCCCTGCTTTTTCATTACTGGCGAGACCGACGACCCGAGCACGAGGGCCGCGAGTTTTCGTGCGAGGATGAAGGAACTCGGGATCCAATCGGGTCTAACGGTGATCGATGGAGCGCCGCATCCGTTTCTCGGCAAGCAAGATTGGTTCGACGAAATGCTGAACGCCGCTGACGCCTTCTTCAAGAAATCGCTGCGTTAGCTGCTGTGTCGTGGCGGTGTCGTAGTTCTTTCGTTTCTGCCTCACCGCGATAGAACAGAAAGATCGTGAAGAGCATC
>JBCBLJ010000538.1:0-5876 GCA_038520195.1 Planctomycetota bacterium | reverse complement strand
GTCACCTTTCTCGCCGTGGTGATACCCGTGGTCACTCCAAAGCACGACGATTGTATTATCGGCGTAGGGACTCGCCTCGAGCGCATCCAAGACGCGTCCCATCATGGCGTCGGCATAGCTGATGCACGCGAGGTAGCCGTGGATCGCGTCGTCGACAGCATCAAGTGACTCAAGCTTTTGGTGAATTCGCGACCGCGCCGTTTTCATCTTTTTGATCTTGGGCGGTAGATCACTCAGGTCGTCCTCCTTGTATGGGGGCAAGTCGATTTGATCGGAGTCGTAGAGGTCGAAGTATTTCTGTGGGCAGTAGTTCGGAAAGTGTGGCGCGTAGATGCCGACGCCCAGAAAGAACGGCTTGTCGTGCGTTTGCTTTAGCTTGTCGACCGCCCAGTTGATTCGAATGGTGTCAGCCATCTCCTCTTCAAGAGAATTCGGAATCGCGCCCCACTCCAGGAATAACCCGCCGGTGATCTTTTGCCCCTGGTTGTAGATGCTGTTTGGAAAAGGTTTTGGAAACGGCGTGCCCTCGCTCCAAGAATCCAACGGCCATCCGTTCTTCCGTTGACGATCTTCGCGTAGAAAGAACTCGCTCCAGTCACGCGAATCGATTGCCCCGGCCGGATGATGAAATAACTTGCCAGCCCCAAACGTGCTGTAACCGGCTTTGCTGAAACTGGTCTGCAGCGATTCGATCTCGGGATGATCGACGAAGTAGGTCGCGGTACGGTAGCAGCCGGTGGTCGATGCGAATTGCCCCGAAAAGATCGCGGCTCGACTGGGCGCACAAAAGACACCGGCGGTGTGTGCATTGGTAAAATTGACGCCCCGCTTCGCCAGCCGATCGAGATTCGGCGTGATCGCGCGCGGCGTGGTTTCGTGACATCCGATCCAATCGTTCATATCGTCAACGGCCAGGAACAGCACATTCGGTTGCGATTCGGCTCGAGCGGAGCCCGCTAGTGACACAAACGCGTCAGCTGGCGACAAGATCAGTGCCGCGAACAGAAAGAGAATTCGGTGAATCATTGAGGCAGTTGCTTGGTGAGTGGTTTCTGGGGGTTGCATTCTAAACCCCCAGAATGAGAAGCGGCGATCGCGTGGCTTAATCTGCGGCACACCATCAACTTTCGCAACGCGATTTCTCGTCAGACTTTCCGACGGGGACTCACCCTCGGACTATCCTTTGCCAGTGCCCCACCGACAACGACCGCGCTGAGGATCCGATGCCGCGACCAAGCCCAAGTTCACGACCGTTTCTTTGCACGCTGATGACTTTGCTGTGGGCGGTCATTGCCTCCGCTCAGGACCTAGGCGAGACGCGTCCCGTCGTCGGGCTTCGAGAAAACCTGCCTCAGACCTACCTGCTCTCAAACGCGACCATCGTCACGTCACCGGGGCGGGTCATCGAACGGGGCAGTGTCCTGATACGCGATGACTCGATTATCGGGGTCGGGGTGGACGTCGAAGCACCGGCAGGCGCGCAGCGGATTGATTTGTCGGGCAAGACGGTTTACCCCGGGCTCATCGATGCATTCAGTGAAGTCGAAGTCGATGAACCGCCGGCGGGAGGCACCGGCCATTGGAACGGCAACGTGCTTCCAAGACGCGACGCCGCCACCGTCGCTGACTCACTCGAGGACGTCTCTGCACTCCGAGAACAAGGAATCACCCTTCGCTTGATCGCGCCGCGAGGTGCGATCATCAAGGGCACAAGCAGTTTGGTCATGCTGAATGAGGACGCCCCATCGCTCGTGCGTGATCGGGTCGCCCAGCACCTGAATCTTTCGGTACCACGCGACCAACGTCGTGACAGCTACCCGAACTCGCCCATGGGTGCGATCGCCTTGCTCCGTCAAACGCTGTCCGATGCCAACTGGTACACCGAAGCTTGGAAGGCCTATGCTGCCAACGGAATGCTGGCACGGCCCGAGCGGAACGACGACCTCGCGCGGCTTGCCACGTTTGTCGAGGGCGGCCGTTTTGTCATCGATGCCGTAAACGAGCGGATGGCGATCCGAGCGGAGACACTGGCGAGAGAGTTTACGCTCGATATCTCGCTGCGCGGTTCCGGCCGCGAATATCGAGATCTTGATGCGATCGCGGCGAACGGTCGAATGATCCTGTTGCCGATCAATTTTCCCGATCCACCGGATGTCTCTTCCGAAGCGGAAGCCGCCGATGCATCGCTGCGTGATCTGATGCACTGGCACTTCGCCCCCGAAAACCCGGCCATGCTTGCGAGTGCAAATGCGGAGTTTTGTTTCACCACCGATGGGCTTGAGAACGTTTCAGCGTTCCTGAAGAACGTTCGGATCGCCGTCGAAAGAGGGCTGCCGAAAGAGACCGCGCTCGCCGCGATGACCACCACGCCGGCACATTGGCTGGGCATCGACGATCGTTTCGGTCAGGTGAGGCCCGGTTCGGTTGCGAACTTCGTCGTCACGGACGGCGATCTGTTCAGCGAATCGACCAACGTGATTGAAACGTGGGTCGGCGGCGAACGCTTTCGCCACGAAGACAATGCCGAGCCATCGACGGATCCCCTCGCCGGTCAGTGGCAGACAACGATCGCTTCGAAGAACGGATCCATATCGTTGGTGCTCTCACTGGAACGCGACGGCAGAAACTGGTCCGGCAAGCTTTCGCGTGCGGACGGTCCCAGGAAGGAACCCGACGAAGAGCCCGTCGCCAAACTCAACAAGCTCGCTCGGTCGGCCGACCGCTTGACCGCCTGGATTGATCTCTCGACCGTGGACGAACGGCTTCCGGCGGGCCCGTCGAATCTCACCATCGTTTCGGTTGGCGAAAACTCACCGGTAGTCTTCTCGACCATGACGCTTCCGGATGGCGTCACTCAAAAGCTTCGTTGGCAAGCCTTCGAATCGGAATCGGAAACACAAGACGCGGCCGAAAACGCTGCGGAAGAGGGCGATCCAGAAACCACTGACAGCCCTTCCGACCAGACATCCGACGACCAAGCGGAGGAAGGAAGTGAAACCGATGGCGTCGAGATTGCGATCAACTATCCACTCGGTGGGCTTGGCGTCGTCGAGCCGATCGAGTCCGTCCCCGCCATCCTTTTCCGCGGCGCGACGGTGTGGACCTGTGGCCCCGAAGGCACCCTGCCAAAAGCCGATGTCTTGGCGATCAACGGAAAAATCGTCGCCATCGCAGAATCGCTCGTTCCGCCAAAGGACTGTGTGGTGATCGATGCCACCGGCAAACACCTCTCGCCGGGGCTGATCGATTGTCATTCCCACATGGCGACCGATGGCGGCGTCAATGAGTCGGGCCAAGTCGCAACGGCGGAGGTTCGCATCGGGGACTTCATCGACAACTCGGACATCAACATTTATCGCCAGCTCGCAGGCGGCCTCACGATGGCCAATGTCCTTCACGGCTCCGCGAACCCGATTGGCGGCCAGAACCAAGTCATCAAACTTCGCTGGGGCGACAGCATGGAGCAAATGAAGATGGCTTCGGCCCCGGGAGGCATCAAGTTCGCGCTCGGAGAGAATGTCAAGCGTAGCAATCGCGGCGGAACATCCACGCGGTACCCGAGCAGCCGCTTGGGTGTCGAACAGCTCTTTCGAGATCGATTCCTGGCCGCCCAGGAGTACCTCACCATTCGAGAGAACTGGGCCAAGGGTGACCGCCGAGGTTTGCCGCCGAGGCGAGACTTGGAGTTAGAAGCGCTTGCAGAGATCCTGCAGCACGATCGTTGGATCCACTGTCACAGCTATCGGCAAGACGAAATCCTCGCGTTGCTGGACTTGCTGGATACCTTTGATGTCACGATCGGAACACTGCAACACATTCTTGAGGGTTACAAAGTCGCCGATCGCATGAAACAACACGGTGCGATGGCTTCCGCTTTCTCCGACTGGTGGGCGTACAAGTTTGAAGTGTACGACGCGATCCCCGACAACGGTGCGATCATGCATGACGCCGGAATCGTTGTTTCTTTCAACAGCGATGATCGCGAACTCGCACGTCACCTCAACACCGAAGCCGCCAAGGCGGTGAAGTATGGCGGCGTGTCTCCGGAGGAAGCGCTCAAATTCGTGACGTTGAATCCAGCGAAACAGCTTCGCATCGACGAACGAGTCGGTTCGATCGAGATCGGCAAAGACGCCGACTTGGTGCTGTGGAGCGGTCCCCCGCTTTCAACGCTCACGCGATGCGAACAGACCTGGGTCGACGGACGGCCGATGTTTTCCCTCGAACGGGACCGTCGGCTCCGAAAGAGAGACGCTCGGTGGCGTGCGTTTCTGATCGCGAAGATACTCGACGACGGATCCGGCGGCTCGAGCAGAAAACGCACCGTTGATGAGGAAGACCGATGGATTCGCTATGACGAGTTCTGCCATGCTCACGATGATCAGGAGGACGATGGCACGAAGGAACGATTTCATTTTGACCACTTCCACGCGGAGGCTCAGCGATGAAGAACCTTCACCGATACATCGTCGCCGCGACGTTGCTGATCGCATGCCAATCGGCGCAGGCGCACGACCAAGTCCCCGGAACACCGCAGGCTCACCCAATCGCGCTGGTTGGTGGGCTCGTGCACGTCATCCAGGGCGATCGGATCGAGAACGGGACTGTTCTTTTCGAAGACGGCAAGATCACGGCGGTCGGGAAAAAGGTGCGTTTGCCCGCAGACTGCCAAACGATTGACGTCAAAGGCATGCATGTCTATCCCGGTCTGTTGGAGTCGATCTCGAACATGGGGCTGACCGAAATCGCCAGTACGCCCGCCACCGTTGACACCTTTGAGGTCGGCGACGACAACCCAAATCTGCGCCCCTGGGTCGCGGTGAACCCTGACAGTGAGCTGATTCCGGTCGCCCGTGCCGGCGGGGTGTTGCTGACGTCGATCGCACCGCGGCGGGGGAGCATTCGTGGTCAGTCGGCCGTGATCCAACTTGACGGGTGGACGTACAAAGACATGCTGCTGCAGGCCGATACTGGCATGTTGATCTCGTGGCGATCCTTTGACTCGCGCGAAGATGATCCCGTCAAACGTGCGAAAGAACGCGATGAACGTCGAAAGAGATTGTCGGATCGATTCGAAATCGCGGCACGGTATGCGATCGCACGGGAGGCACGTCCCGATTGGACTCCCACCGATCTACGGCTCGAAGCGATGCTTCCGGTGCTCAACGGCGAATCACCACTGATCATTGAGGCCGACCGACGCCGTGAGATCGAGGCCGCGGTCACGTTCTGCGCCGAGCGCGAAATCCGAGCGATCATCTATGGCGGCTACGACGCGCCGAGTTGCGCTGAGTTGCTGAAGAAGTACGACGTGCCGGTCATCGTTCACGGTACCTACCGATTGCCGCTGCGACGAGACGATCCTTTCGACCACCCCTACACACTTCCCAAACGCCTCAACGACTTGGGCATTCGATTCGCGATCGGCGGCGAGGGAGCCGGTCAGCCCAACGGCGCTTCGGGGGCTCGAAACTTGCCGTACCATGCGGGTGTCGCCGTCGCGTATGGCCTCGCCCCGGCGGACGCGCTTCGCGCGATCACACTTGGCCCCGCAGAAATCATGGGGATCGCGGACCGCGTCGGCTCAATCGAGGTCGGAAAGAACGCAACGCTCTTCGTCGCCGATGGAGACATCCTGTTGACCGAAACCCACGTGACCGACGCATACATTTCGGGCGCCAAAGTCGACCTCGGGAGCAAACACAAAACGCTCGCGGCGAAGTACCGCCGAAAGTACGACGATTGATCGGGGGAGGGTGGGTAGCCACACCCATCCTCTGGACGCCTCAATTCTCGCTAGTAGGCTGGATGGGGTCTCAGACAGTGATTTCAGTTGTCAGCCCCGATTAGGTCGATGGATATTTTGAGATAGGAAT
>JBCBLJ010000998.1:0-2679 GCA_038520195.1 Planctomycetota bacterium | reverse complement strand
GACGTAAGTGACCGTGCTGCTGTTTATGCGGTCGGTGATGTTCACCCACGAGTTGGTGCATCTACCGAAGGAGGGTTTCAAAGGGTTTCGTATCGCCTGGAACCTGCTATGCGGGATACCATTTTTTGTTCCGTCGTTTCTCTATTATCCACACGTCGACCACCATCGACGCAAGCACTACGGCACGGATCACGATGGTGAGTACTTGTCGCTCAGCCACAGCAGCCGCTGGATGATTGTTGGCTTTATTGTTCAAGCGCTGATCATTCCCATCCTCGGCCTGTTTCGATTCGTCGTACTCAGTCCGATTTGCTGGATCATCCCCGGTGCTCGACAGTTGGTTCATCGTCACGCGTCAACGATGTTGGTCGATCCGTTTTACGAGCGCGATGATGCCACGCCCAAGCTGATGCGGATCGTCGTGTTGCAAGAGTTCCTTTGTTTCTTGGTCGGGTTAGGACTGATTTTCAAGCACCGGATCGTGTTCGGGACTTGGTTCGATCCGCTGTGGATCGTCGCTTACAGTGTGGCGATCGGATTGTTGGTGTTGAACGAGGTCCGTACGCTCGGCGCGCACCGCTGGACCGGAGACGGCAGCGAGATGAGCTTCGAAGAACAGCTGTTGGACTCGGTCAACTACCCGAATCATTCTTTGCTCAGCGAATTGTGGGGGCCGATCGGGACGCGTTTTCACGCACTCCATCACTTGTTCCCGCGACTGCCCTATCACAATCTCGCCGAGGCCCATCGTCGATTGGTCGAAGGTCTCCCGGCGGACTCGCCGTACCACAAAACGGTCGCGCCGAGCCTGACCAGCGAGATCGTTGCGCTTTGGCGTCGCGCAAAGGGCCGCAAGCACAATGATCGATCGGCACCGAACTCGTCGCCGATGGCCGCTTAGCTTCGCCCGCATTCTTTCGGACCGCTCGGTTCGCTACATTGGTTGGGTTGTCACGATCCAATGGCGAAACCGTCTTCGAAATTGACTGCGAGAGAACGCTTGGAAAGCGAAGAAGAGCAGATTCACGCCGGATACAAATTTGAATCCGGAATGTTCGCGCGGGCTCGGAGTTGGACAGACCTTGCGCCCTGGATCGCGCTAATTCGTGTCATGCGTCTGCTGGCGTCGCCATTCGCGGTGGCTTTGGTGACAGCCGGGTGGATCCTTTGCCGAGGAGTTTTCTTCTCGCTCATCGAGATCGAAGCGTGGCAATTCCCCGCGGACCCCATCGGTGTGTTCGGGTTGGTGGTCTACGAGGTGCAAACGCTTACACCGCTTCCGATGGCCGTGTTCGCGTTCGTCGTCTTCATCGTTTGGCTGCCGATTGCTGCTGTGATGGCCCGCCAGGGAGCCGCGTTGACGGCTGGTCGTGATTTGCCGCCGCTGGGACAAACGTTCCGGATTTTGGCGGAGCGATGGTGGCGATGCTATCTGATTCCTTTGGTGCCAGTTGCATGCGTTTTGACGTTCTGCATTTTGTTGTTCTTACTACGGCTGCCGAGCTTGTTGTTGGGTATCGAGGCAGTCTCGGCCGTCACGGGATGGCTGCTCGGTGTGCTCGTCATTCCGGCCGGGATCCTGGGATTCGGAGCCTTGGTCGCGATCCCGATCGCGATCGCAGCGGTAGTCAACGAACCTGACGCGGATCCGATCGATTCACTCTCGCGCGGCTATGAATACCTTTTCCGTCGACCCTTGAATGTGTTCTGGTACGTGCTGATCTGCCTCGCGATGGGCTACGTGGTTCGCCTCGTTTTTGCGGGTGCGGCGTCCGCGTCGGGAATGATGGCCGCGGGATTGGCAAGTGTTTGGCGTCCTGATGAGACACTCGCGGACGCAGCATTATTTGCGATCAGCTCGATTTGGGTCGGCTTTCAGATCACGCTTCAGCTCGGGTTGCTCGGCGGCGTCTACTTGCTGTTGCGGCGGGACGCGGGGGGACAACACGTGGAAGACTTGTGGCATCCTGAGCCGGAACCGGTAGAATCATTACCAGAACTTCCCGAGAAGGCTTACGAATGAATGCTGAGCAACCGAGTCGCGCCTCCCAGGCGTCGAATCTGCCCCGCGTCCAAGTCAGTTTGACGTTGATGCTGTTATTGATGGTCGTCTTCGCGGTTCTTTCGGCTGGTCTTTTCTACGCGTCGCAGGTACCCGTGCTCCGGCAAGAAGTCAGCATGTTGATGACGGGTAAGTCCGAGGGTTCGGGGGAAGATGTCGGGCGAGTCGCCCACCGCGCCTTCATCATGTTTACTTTCTCGTCGCCGCTGTTGGTGGCTTGCGTTATCTCACTGGTGGTGGGCGTGCTCAAACGTTTCGACCGCGTGTCTTCGTGACACCCGGCACGGAGCTTGACGAAGCCATTGGGCAAGCTCTCGGTCGGTTCGCGGACATTCCCGAGGGCATCGATCGGTTTCGAGCGGCTCTGTTCGAGCGTCATGCCAGCGCCGCACGGTTGCGTTTTGGACTCGATGGAGTAACGCTCCCTTTCGCGTCCGATCCCGTGGCTTGGTATTCGCTTGGGTTTCGGCCGAACGAGAGTGGTCGACCGAGTCGCACTCTCGCGTACGCGCGTGGCGAGTTTTTTCTTCAGGACGCCGGTTCCATGTTGGCGCTCGCGGCATGCGATGCAGACGACGAACGGACTGGTTCGCCGCTGGTGTGCGATCTTTGTTCGG
>JBCBLJ010000408.1:0-7289 GCA_038520195.1 Planctomycetota bacterium | reverse complement strand
CTGGATCTGGGCTATGCAAGGCTACAACAACAGCACGCCTCGATTTGACGGCAAGCGAGCACAGATCCAGTTGTCCAAGCCGTAGCGAAAATTGCTGACGCCGCCATGGGTGTCACCGAGGGCCCAACCGGAGATCAAGGTGGTGCGCTGATCGGCGACGTCGTCACCGTCGGTATCTTTCAAGTAAATCGTTTCGGTACCGTTCTGCACGACCGCGCCGCCACGATGAATGACGATAGCCGTTGGTATGCTCAACCCCTCAGCAAAGACGGTGAACCGATCCGCGACATGGTCTCCATCGGTGTCTTCGCAGATACGAATGCGGTCTCGGTTCCCGCCAAGTTCATTGGGATAATCCAGCGTCTCGCAAACCCACAATCGTCCGCGCTCATCCCAGTTCATCGCGATCGGCTTTGACGCAAAGTCACGTTCGTCGGCGTAGCGTCGCACCGCCATCCCCTTGGGTGTCACGAAGTGCTTCATCGATGCTTCGACCGAAAGGGGCTTCTGCATCAAGTTGCGCGGTTCGCCCTGAACACCCCACTTCGATCCCGGCGTGTAGTTGGGAATCTTGGGTCCGACGTCCACGAATTCGAAGGCCGGGAGGTCGCCGGCGATCTCGGTCATCTCCGGCTTGGCGAACCGCGTCGGGTCGCTAAAGCCGGGGACCTTGGCGGGATCGTCACCACAGGCCCAGCGGATGCCGCGTTCGACAAGGTTATGGAAGCCATGCTGAGTGAATGTCCGCGCGTCGTGGCCCCAAGCGGTGTAGAACACGCGCCCCTTGCCATGCGTGCGTACCCAGGTCCACGGTTCACGGTCTTGGCCTTCGGCTTGGTCGCCTTCGCGGCGGTACTCCAGCACCATGCGATTGGCTTCATTGTGCAAGTGATGGATATAAGTTTCATCCCAACTCGTGAATCCGCCGTAGCCTTTCATGATCGGGTGATCGGGCGCGGCGTTCTCGGTCGTAAAGACGCCGGCGCCGTGCCGTCGGAACTGACCGCCCATTAAGGCAACGATCTCAGCGTTGTTCCGCCAGCAATACGTCGCGCAGTGAAGTGGAATGAAGCCATGTCCGTCGGCCACGTAGCTCAGGAGCGCTTGTGCTTGATCATCTTCGATCCGATCGATATTCGCGTAAAGCACCAGCCCGTCGTATCGCGAAAGCGTCTTGGCGTTGAGCGCGGACATGTCATCGGTGTATTTCAATTCGATGCCACGTCCCGCCAATGCAGGCGCGATGTCTTGAAAGCGTCGCACAGGTTGATGGTGCCCGTTGTCACCCATAAACAGCAACGTGAGGTCGGCCGCCGAACCGGAGTGTCCGGCCACCATTGCGACGGCCAATACGAGGGTTCGCATGAAGACCAATCGGCAAGATGTCGCTTCAAACACGTTCATAGTCGTACCCGTCATTCAGGTTGGTGGCGGCGGGAACCGCACGAGAGCCTCGCCGAAAAGGGGAATCGCGAGGCGGGAGGGATTGGGACCATTAGTCTACGAAAGGCCGAATCACCCCACTTGTAATATTACGCTATTCTATAGCGATATTTCACTTGTCGATGGGCACCGAAGTCGTTTCAGAAATGCGTGGCCGAAGTCGAGAGCCGAAGTCGGTCGCACTGCTGATCGAATCGTCTAATGCCTATGCCCGAGGGTTACTCCGTGGCATTGTGTCTTATATCCGAGATCATGAGGCGTGGTCGGTCTACTTACCGGAACAGGAGCGAGGGGCGAGCCCACCGCCCTGGTTACGGAACTGGGCGGGCGACGGACTGATTGCTCGGATCGAGACCGACGCGATCGCTCGATCGGTCCGCAGGCTCGGGTTGCCGACGGTCGACGTGAGCGCGGCTCGTCACATTCCGGGAATTCCATGGGTGGAAACAAACGACCGTGAGATCTCACGGCTCGCGGCGGAGCATCTGATCGAACGGGGCTTTCGAAATCTGGCCTTCTGCGGCGAGCCACACTTCAATTGGTCCCAGTGGCGTGGCGCCGAATTCCTGAAGTTGGCCGACTCCGACGCGCGGCGTTGCTTTTCGTTTCAATCGGAGTCAGTCCGATCGCGCGGCTTTTCGATTGCGAAAGAGCGTCGCCGGCTCACCGAGTGGGTTGTGGGGCTTCCCAAGCCGGTTGGGATTTTCGCGTGCTACGACATCAAGGCGCGGCTGATTCTCGACGTTTGCCGTGAGGCGGACGTCCAGGTGCCTGAAGAGGCTGCCGTGCTGGGCGTCGACAACGACGAATTGTTGTGTGATCTCTGCACGCCGCCGCTTTCGAGCGTGATGCCAGCGGCTCATCGTGCCGGTCGCGAAGCAGCGCAGCTGCTGGACGCTCTGATGCGAGGCAAGAAGGTTGCCGAGAAACACTTGGTCGATCCCATCGCTGTGGTGACGCGGCAATCCACCGATGTACTCGCGATCGACGATGACGAGGTCGCGACGGCGGTCCGATTTATCCGTGATCACGCCTGCGACGGCATCAACGTGCTCGACGTTCTGCGGAGGGTGCCTGTTTCGCGCCGAGTGTTGGAGACGCGCTTTCAAGACTTGATCGGCCGAACGCCGCACCAAGAGATTGTGCGTCGACGCATCGATCGCGCTTGCGAGCTACTTGCCGATTCCGACATGTCACTGTCACGCGTCGCGAGCATGACCGGATTTCGCAGCGAAGCCTACCTGATCGTCGCGTTCCGTCGCGAAACGGGAGTCACGCCAGGGCAATATCGCCGAAAAGTGTGACGATTCTCGTTGCACACATCATCGCGTCGCGAATCGCATCGGACGGATGGGCAGGTCGCTCAGTGGTTATCACGTCGACCCCGCCAACGGTCGAGTCCATCCTCAAAGACTTGCATTGACATGCCACGCGCGACGTGGATCGCGGTGACCCCTAGCGTCTGCACTTCGACGATGTTTCGAGTCTCATCGTCGAAGAAAAGCATGTCTTCGTAGTCAACGTCACTCGCTTCGCGAAGGGCCCCGAAGTGCTTCAATTTGGAAGACGGATAGATTTCGGCGAATTGAAAGCGGTCGCGGACACCGAGCCGCTCGATCAGTGTCCGGGCCCAGCTGGGTTGCTCGGTGCGGGACGCGAGCGCCATCACGGTTCCGACTTGATCACACTGGTCGAGAATGGAGTGAACATCTTGATAGAGACTGACGATCCGTCCATCGCGATCGACGAGATTGCCGCTTTGACTGCGGAACGGCGGCGAGAGACAATCGCACCAAGTTCCGCCGCAATCCCAGAGCGTGAAATCAAGATCGAAGACGACGAGCCCGGGATAGTCTCGCATCACTTGCCGAGATCGCAAAAGCCGCGGCGGCGTTCGATCGATGCGGAGACATAATCGTTGCCGTTTCGGTCATCAAACGGCTCCGCCATCGCTTTCGCGTCCGACAGGAACTGGTCCGCCAAATCGATCGGCCGGTAACGGTGATCTTCGCGGAAGCCGGGCATGTCACAGGGAAGCATCATTTTTTTCGCCCTCGGCTTGCGTTCGGCAAGTGAGGCGAAAAACCCGTACAGCGAGGCGTAGAACTGAAACCTCCGCAACGGATCATTGGCACGCATGGCAATCGGCAGGTGCTGCTCGACCAAGCGAATCGCCTTTGCGTCGTTTTGGATGCAGGAAAGGTATTGAAGGTGTCGTGCGATGGAGCCGAGGAACTCGCGGTCGCGACTCACTTTGCGATAACCTTTTTCGTGATATTCTGCGGCTTGCTCCATGCGACCGAGCAACACCAGCGGTCGCAGGATGTTGGCGTGCGTGAGCTGCGGGACTTCCGCGCAGTACAGCTTTCCCTTCAAAATCGGGGTGGCTTCATCGATAGCCTGCGCGTACTGGCCTTTCTCGATCAGATAGTCGACGGCGACATCGCATTCACAGGCGGCGCAATCCGACATCCAGTCACGCTTGGTGCCCACGTAGGTTTCAAAGTACTTCGCCGCTTCGTCAATCAGTCCCATGCGTAACGCGTTGATGAAGCGTCCGCCGAAAACCGGACGAACAGAGTACGATAGCTTCCGATACCGCTGCTCCATGTCGTCGTGCATTTCTTCGATCTTGGCGCGGGCGACTTGCGGAAAGCACGCCAGTTTTTCACTCACCCACTTGTACCGCCACATGAGCTTGTAGGGAGAGTAATCGTTTGGCGATGCATCATACTTTGCCAAACACCAACTGAAAGCAACGAGCACTCTCTCCGGGCAGCCGGCATAGTTTGCCGCTTCAATCAGTTCGAGTCGGGCGTCGTACTGGTCCCGCTCCGAGCCGCCGGTATCCGCGAGCCGTACCGCATGCTCGGTGAGCGCGACTCGCTCGAGACCGGCGGGCAGTTCGTTGGCTTGATCGATGATCTCTCGCCACGTTTCGCTCATTGATTCACTCCCGTGCCGAACCTCGTTGATTGAGGCAAAGCTCAATCCAACCGAGCAGACCGTCACCCAGGAGATTCATCTCACGATCTTTTAGCGGGTAATGCCCAAGCAACAGCGACTGAACGTAGAGCGTTTCGATGCTCCGCCGTTGTAGGTCACGGTCCTCGACTTGGACCAATTTTTTGATCACCGGGTTTTCCAAGTTGAAGCAGAGCTGTGATTGCGCCGATGCGCCCGCTTGTCCTGAGATGGCATCCAGAATCCCGCCCCACATTTCGTCGCCCGCTTCTTTGGCTTGGTCGACGCTCCGCATGAAGTCGGCAGACTCGTTGGTGGTGTAAAGCGCAGGCAGGTTGTGAGGCTGAAACTTTTTGATCTCGGCGCTGCATCCATACGTTTGCAGCACCACATTCGCCGTGCGAACAAACTCAAACGCCGTTTCGCGTTCCTGCAAATCCAACTCGTCGAGGTTTTCCGTCCACTCGTTCGCATCGAGAAACTCGATGTCGCGGTTGGTCACGTGCGGAAGCTTTTCGATCAAGGCGGTGTCGAAGGTGTAGCAACCATTGACCACACACATCTTCTGCGCGGCTGCGACGGATGACATCTGCCGAAATCGATCGCGAGTTCGCACGTATCGGACGGTGCCGAATCGCTCGTTGTATTCGCCCATGGTCATCGTTCCGAGGCTGGTCTCGAATGGAAGCCAGTCGATCACCATCTTGAAAAACTCGTCGTCTTCCGCCGCGAGTGCTTTCATCGGCAGGTAGTGGACGTGGATCAAACGCTGAAGCCGGTTCGGATCCTGCTGCGAAAGTTCCACCAAGTAGCGTCGCAAACAGGCTCCCAGATCGTCGCGAGTTTCCGCCAGCGTTTGGTCGTCGTACAGTCCTTCCCTCGACGCCAACGGACGGAGGGTCGTCGAGTTAATGACGCAGCGGACAAAGAATGCCCAGTCGGGCAACAAACCCTCGGCGGAATCGCTCAGGAGCATGTCCTTGATGTAAACGCGATGTTTGTTTTGGGTCTTCATCGTCGACGAGAACGGCAAGATGAATGCAATGCCGTCGACGCCACCGGCGTTGGAACGAAGTGGAATCGCATCGAGGAAATCGATGTCGAAAGCGTTCTTGCCGTACTCCAACGAGAGCTCGGTTCGTGAGGCTTCGTTGGCGTAGTGCGATCGCCACGGAGGAACTGAGTTGATGAGCGTTCGGTCCTGCTTGGACCAGACTTGGACATCGATAGGCAGGTGGCTACCGAAGTGCCGTGCCGTCTCGCGTATGAAGTCGGCATCGAAAAAATCCTGGCAGCCCGGCTTTGCGCGGAGATAGACCTGCGTGCCCGGTTCGGCGTCAAGCTCCAATTGCCCGAGGGTGTACGTTCCATCGGCGCGACCTTTCCACTGAACGGTCGCGGCGTCCGGCTGGATCGAGCGAGTGATCACGACAATCTCTTCGGAGACGACGAAACCCGAAAGCAGTCCGACGCCGAATTGACCGATAAAGTCGTCACCGGTCAGTTGATCACGCTTGGAAGATTGACCGATGGTGGCGAGGAACTGGTGCACTTCATCGGACGTCAAGCCGATGCCGTCGTCATGGATCACGAGCGTCGGCGGCGCGCCTTCGGCGGTCACCAGTTCCAACCGGATACTGCCGACATGATCGGGCTGCAACTGACGACGAGCCACGATCGCGTCGACGGCATTTTGAAGCACTTCGCGGATATAAACCTGCGGTCCGCTGTAAAGGTGATCCGACAGCAAGTCGATCACGCCACGCAGATCGACCTGGAAATGATGCTCGTTCGATTCGTGACTCATTCACCTACCCGATGGAGACTTCGCGTGCGACCTTCTTGATGAAGGATAACCGATTTGGGTTCGCGTGACTGTTGGCGAGAGCCTGTCGCGGGGGCGGCGCTGCAAACCTCCGCGAACCTCCCTAGCCGACGGTCTGCCCAGGCCCATTTCCCAGCGGGATGACAGCAGTCCGCGAGGGAACGCTGTGACACCGGTGCCTATTGACAACGACGGTGCCAAATACGAACGATGGACTAAAGTGCGGCGACCTGGGCGACGCTCTGCGCCACGGAAGGCGATGAGCCGGTGAGTCCGAGATCTTTTTGCATTAACCTGGTGGTGATCCGGCTCGACTCGTAAATGACCGGCAGACCGCTTCCAGGATGAGTCCCACCGCCGACCAAGTACACGCCGTCGAGGTCTTCGAATCGGTTTCGCGGCCGATTGTGCAACATCTGTCCCAGGTTGTGCGCGAGATTGAATGTCGCGCCGCGGTAAATCGCGTAATCATCGCTCCATGATTGTGGCGTGAGCATGTGCTCGTAGCGGATTCGGTCACGGATGTCGTCGAGACCGATCGCACTCAGCTTATCGAGTGTCAATTCGCGGAATCGAGGTGCTTCGGCTTGCCAATCGATGGCCCCTGTCAGGTGCGTGACCGGAACCAGGACGTAAAGCGTACTGTTACCTTCGGGCGCCAGCGATGGATCGGTGACACAGGCATTCTGCACATAGAACGAAGGGTCTTGACTCAGCTTGTGTTCGGTTTCGATCTCGCGTAGGTTTTGATCGTAGTCTTCGGAGATATGGATGCTGTGGTGCGGAAGTTGCTCGTACACGCCTTCGACTCCCAGATACAGCATGAACGTGCTGCAAGAGAACCGTTTCTTCTCGATCGATTCATCAGTCCAGCGCCGTCGTTTTGCATTGGGTACGACACGCGTCATCCAGTCGGCAAAGTCGGCGTTCACCACGAACGCATCGGCGTCATAAGTCCCTTGCTCCGTCGTCAGGCCGACGACGCGGCGTCCCTCCATCTTGACCTCGGTGACGGGCTCGTCATAGCGAAACTTGACGCCAAGCTCCTCGGCGATTT
>JBCBLJ010000510.1:0-6170 GCA_038520195.1 Planctomycetota bacterium | reverse complement strand
ATCACGCCCCCGCCCGCCGTGACCGGGTACTCTTCGGGGAACCGGAAAAGCGTCTCATAGAAACGCGGCATTTCACCCTTCTTGATCGATCGTGACTCGACCGACATCGGCATCCCGAACAGTAGCCGAATAAGGTGCGCGTCATGAACGTGCAAATCAATCAGCGGTCCACCGACGGTTGTGGAGTCGTAAAAGTCTGGGATCCAGTCCGGCGGGCCGATCGTCCGTTTGAACCGACCGGCAACCGGCTTACCCCAACGACCGTCCTCCTTCGCGTCCACCAGCAAACCGAACTCCGGCATGAACGGCAGCACGTGGGCGACCATTAGGTCGTCGCCGCCGAGATCAGCCAGACGCTCTGCGTCGGCGCACGTCAACGCAAGAGGCTTTTCACAGAGCACTTTCTTGCCGGCCGCCAGCGATTTCTCGATCGCCTCAACATGCAGGCTCGGGGGAAGACAAACATCGATCAGGTCGATGGTCTCGTCTTCCAGCATCGCGTCAAGTGACTCGTATGCCCCTAATTCCGATACATCGATTTGTTCGCCGGGTGGGCCGAAATTTCCCTGGATGCCAGTCCAGTCGCCGCTTCGCTTTCCCGGATCACGACTGCAGAACGCCGCGAGTTCCGCTTTCTCACTACGCTGATAGGCCAAATAGTGAATCCAGCCCATGAACCCGACACCGACGATTCCCGCACGCATCCGTTTCCGTCCCTTTCAAAGGCGAACAAACCAGAAGGACGGATTCTAATGGCGATCCCGCCGGCGTGCACGGGAGGGCTTGCGTTGGTCGGCCACCAAATCGACGATCGCCTAGTCGACGAACGACGCGCGAATACGGCGCGGCAAGGTGAAGGTGTAGATCACCGTCAAAGCGCCGCCGGCGAGCACGATCCAGGGAAACCACTCTTTGGGAGACCAGGTAAAAATCCGTTGGTTTGGCACGGATGTGGGGTCAATCAAATGAATGGGTGTTGAGCCGCGCTCGACATAGATGTTGGCGCTCTCAATAAACAAGGATTCAAAGCCGATGATGATCGCCATGATGCCGAGAGCAATGAACAGAGATCGCCGCATGATCAAGCTCCTGAGTCCGCGGGGAGGAACCGGCAACTACGAGGCCACCGCAATTCAGTGGATCGACACCCCGTGATGGACCAATGAGCGGAACGAAATGAGTCCGCTGCTGACGGCTTGGAACTCGGCCATCTGTAAGGGTCGTTCCGTTTCGGCGTCCGACAAAGAGCCTGCCGCGTAGGATGAGCGTCAACGATCGAGGGTCCGCATTCGTCAATCCCCGAGACCTTCGCCTCCACTGCCGTACCGACTTACGAAATCGCGTTGTTCATCGACCAACGCGTGAAATGACTCGGTATTCCACTTCGTCTGGACATCAAAGACCGCCCCGACCGTGATGCCATCGATCGCGGTCTTGCAAAAGCTGGTGCCAAAGAGTGAAGCCCCACGAAAGTCCGCGCCCCTCAAGTCAGCGCCGCTGAAGTCGGCTCCCTCGACGTCTGCTTGGGAAAAAACCGCTCCGCGCAGATCCGCATCGTCGAAGTGGGCGTTGGAGAGGTTTGCGCCGGCGAAGTCTGCACCACAGAGTGTCGCGCCGCGAAAATCGGCGTCGCGTAGCTGCGCGTTTGCCGCCCTCAACCGTGTCAAATCGCGATCCGCGGCGGACAGCCCTCGCAAGTCGCGATTGGTGAAGTCGCGGGCCTCGATCAGCTTGAAAGCTTCTTGCTTGGAAAGATTGGCGGCGAGATAACGCTGCTCTTTCCAAGGGTCGGCGGTATTGTGATAGCCGGCATCGGATTCCCAAAAGCCGAGACGGTCTTCGCGTAGAAATTCGATCCGCTCAAGCCATTTGACACTCTTGTAGAAGTATTTGGCCGGAACGACCATCCGCACCGGTCCTCCGTGCTGCGATTCCAGATTCGCCCCCTCCGCTTTCAATGCGACCAACGGATCGAGTTCGATGACTTCCCGGAGAGGCAGCGACGTCGAATGATTCTGTTCGCTGCGAGCGACAAACGAAACATATTTGGCGTCCTCCTGCCAGCGAGGTGACGTCTCGGTCCCGATCAAGTCCGACAACAAGACGCCGGTGAATTCCATTTGCAGCTTGGACCACCGCGTCACACAGTGCACATCAATTTTCCTGGTGGTTTGCGGCATGTCACGCAGTTCATCGAGCTGAAATCGCAAGAACGATTGGACGCTTCCCACGACCTGCACGATCCAAGGCGAGTCATCTCGGCGGGGCGTTTTCTCACCGACCACCGGCCAACGTTCGCTCCGAATCAACTGTTGATTGGGGGGCAATGACTCCGACATACACGCTCAACTCAATCTCTAAAGTCCAAAACCAATCGGCCGGTTCGCTTCCACATGCATTCGATGGAGCGACCGGGACGCCGAGTCACGATAGACGGCGGTAAAATCGAACTCGTGGTCGTAACCTGCCCACGGTTCAAGCGCGGTGTAAAGGTTGCGGTGCTGGTCGTCACCCAAATAACCGAAGATGTCTCCCGTTGGGGCGAACGCCGACGCGTTCCCCGCCACCTCTTCAAAGTCGACCCGAACGTAATCGACGCGTTCCAGATTGTGCACCTGCATCATCCAGTTTCCGCCCACATCGGCGTAAACTTCCTCGCGGCCGATTTGGAAACCGTCGGAATCAAACACGCGAGCGATGATCTTGGTGCCAGGCCTTGCCGCGCCCGAAAAAATTGGGTTTGGCGCGAGCGAGGGAATCTGTTGGCTCAAGAAGCGTGATGACGGCTTCTGGATCGGATCGGAATCCGGGCCGAAGGGGCGACTGAAGTCATTGAAGCGGTCAAATGTGAAGAACGTAATCGGGGTTGATGTCGGGTCATCAAAACCACCTGTGTCACCTGGGGCCCCGGGATTGGTTGAGCCCGTGTCCACGCCGCTATCAGACAAATCGGTCACGCGGCCGAAGGGTATTCCGGAACTATCGAGCACTGGTCCTCGGCCGGCGTCGACGGGAGTGCCCGCGACACTCGCTTGATTCACCAAGACGACCGTGGCCTGCCCCGGCGTTGCTTCAACTTCGACCACCAACTGGACCACCACTTGTTCGCCCGGGGCGAGGAACCCGCTGCGGCCGTCAAACACGTTTTGCGTTGAATCGGCGGCAAATCCTGTGTTGATGCTTGGGTCCATCGTTGCCGTGCTGCGGATGATTTCAGGACCACCGACAACGCCAACAAAGTTTGCACCCCACTGAGTGGAGATGTCGTCGAACAGGTCCAGTTCCTGAAGATGCACGGTACCAGTGTTTTCGACAATCAGCTCCAGCGTGACCAATGATGTCAGTCCCGTCATCTCGACATTCGTCACGCGTTTGGCGCTGCCGATCTCCGCGATCTGTAGCGGCGTCGGATCATCCGTCGAGCCCGTATCGCCGGGAGCGCCGGGGTTTTCCGAAGTCGTCACGCTTCCGCTGTCGGATTGATCCACCACGAAGATCAATGGCGCGTTGGGATTGATGCCTGAGATCGTCGCCTGATTCTGAAGAAAGCTGGAACCGCCAGAAGCGTCCGGATCGACGATGACATCGACTTGGATGGTGAACGAATCGCCGGGATTCAAGCCCCCGCCGGGGGCCAACAGGTTCTGAGTTGGATCGTTTTGCCAAGCCGTATTGATGTTCGGCGCGGAAGCGTGAGTGACCGGAGACGTGTCGAGAACCGGAGTCGCGATACCGATCAACGCGCCGCCAAATTGTGCCGCCAGGTTTTCGGATAGCACCAGCTGTTCCAAAACGAGTGAACCAGTATTTTCAACCTCGAGGGTAATCGGCACGACCCACTGCCCCGGGCTGCCCGCGATGGCATCTCCATGGCGTTTCACAATCGACAGCCCTGGTATTAGTGTTGAATCGTCTTCTCCGGTCGAGTCATTCTGGGGACCGGGGTTCGTATCCTCGGGGTTGCTCCCGGTGTCGGATCGATCGCTGACGGTCTCCAACCCATTCCGGCCACCGGCGATGGCTTGGTTGTCCGAGCTGGTCGTCAGAAACTCCGGGTGCACATCGATCGCGAATTGCAACGTGATCTCCTCGGTCGGCCGCAACAGTCCGCTGGTGCCATCGAAGATCGCAGTGTTTCCACTGCCGAGAAGATTCCCGTCGAAGTTCGCGGTGAACGTCGGATCGACGGACGCGTCGGAAGAGACGATCAGTGGTCCGGAAACCACTCCGACGAACGCCGAGCCGAGTCCGGATTGAATGTCATCGATCAAAGTCAAATCTTGTAGATCACCCGAACCGACGTTCCGCACTACCAACTCGTAGGTGAAGGTCATTGCGCCGGCGGTTGTCGTCGAAAGAGCCGAAGCGACAATCCGCTTTGAGACGCCGATATCCGTAAAACCGAATGCCGTTGGGTCGTCGGGGTTATTGTCATCATCCGCGGACGTCCCGGGGTCTCCATCGACGTTGGTCGCATCCGTCGGATCGTCGGACAAGTCGGTGATCGTTGTCATCGGCGCGAATGGATCGTTAGCGGTAACGACCGCTTGATTGACCAAGCTACCGATCTGCCGGATCGCACCGGGCGCGTTCGGGTCGACCTCCACGGTCAATTGAATTCGAAAGCTCTGCCCCGACGAAAAGGCTCCGGTGCCATCCAGCATGTTCTGCCCCGAAGCGCCGGAGTAACTTGCATTTGCGTTGGGTACTGTGTCGGCGTTGATGTTTGTGACCGCCAGCGTTCCGGGGAGAACCCGAATGAATGCCCCGCCAAACTGAGCCGTCCAATCGTCAATCACAACCAGGTTCTCCAGCGGAGTGGTTCCCGTGTTTTGAACCACGAGTTCGTACGTGACATCGAAGTTGCCCACGATTCCGCTGTTCGCGGCGGTCGGCGTCCCTAAAACGACTTTGGTGAGAGTAATGTCGGGTACACGAATCATGTTCGGATCATCGGGATCGTTGTCTGCGCCGACATCCACTCCCGCGACGACCACCGGATCGTCGGAACGATCGGTCACGGTGATCGTCGAATGGCTTCCAGTTCCAAAGACGTCCGCCGAAGTCACAAATTCTCCATTGATCCGGTTACCGCCCGCTGCATCGGCATCGAATTCGATAATCAACCGCACGGTGACGCTTTGACCGGTGTCCAGGAGATTCGTGTCCCCGGCTGCGTTGCTGAACAAGTCAGTCGAGCCTGCCGCAGTGCCGGTGTAGGCGGCATTGATTTCCGGTGTGTCGGTCGCCGTACTGCCGACAACGGTTGCGGGTGATCCAAATTGCGGGACGACTCGAACGAACGAACCGCCGAACTGGGTCTGCAAGTCTTCGATCAGCGACAAAGCCTCAAGCGGTTCATTGCCGATGTTGGTGAACTCCAAGTCGTAGACCACATCGAAGTTTCCGGGCGTACCGCTGGACGCCGGAACCACGTTGCCAATTTGTGTCTTTGTCAATTCGACGGTCGGCAACCAAAGCGCCGTCGGATCATCGGGATCGTTGTCGTCGTCACTCGTGTCCAACGGATTGGCGGGATCACCGTCAACGTCACGCAGGTCTGCCGGATCATCCGATGTGTCGGTCACGATCACACCGCTCGTCGGATCCTGCCCCGACACGAACGCCTGCGTCTCAAAGTTCCCGTCGCCATCCAGAGACACCGAATCTTCGATCTGCCCGGCGGCATCCGGATCGACTTCGATGGTCACGTTGACCAACAGAAACTGCCCCGAATCCAATCGGCTCGTATCAGCCGGATCGAACAACTGATCGGTGGCACCATCGCCGGTGTACGACACATCAAGGGTCGGAAAATCCGTCGCGTTCCCGCCCACCAAGGAAGTGCCGACCAATCCAACGAATGCATTGCCGAGGTGATCACGGAAGTCCTCGGTCAACCGGATGTCTTCCAACGCCGTCGAACCATCGTTATCGATCCGAATGGTATACATCACGTCATAATTGCCCTGGGTTCCAGAGCTGGCGGCGACCGGCGTTCCGGCCACCGTCTCGGTGACCGTGATCCAGGGGATCCGAACGGCATTGGGGTCGTCGGGTAGGTTGTCACCGTTGGACATCAACTCGGTGAGGTCGGTCGGATTGTCGGACAAGTCCGTTGTCGTGAGCGCCGACTGTTCGCCAGTACCGATAACCCTCGCTTGCGTGAT
>JBCBLJ010000693.1:0-4501 GCA_038520195.1 Planctomycetota bacterium | reverse complement strand
GATAGAGGGTGATGTGGGGAAACTCGGCCGGCACCATCGGAATTGCTCTTTGTGACGCAACTCGATCCTTTGTCGCGGGCAACCATTTCCCATACCCGCCTGGTTGCCGACCGAGTTGACTGATCCAGTGGTCCACCGTCTTGGGCATGCGTTCAGGCTCAAGTCGATGATCGTATGCCGCGACGACACGGTGCTGCGACGGGACATCGACCTCGCGGCGATCGCTCAAACGTTGGACACGCACCTTGCCTTCAGACACGTTGAGCGATGTGCTTGCGAGGTCCGCCTCAATATCGAATTGAGTTCCCAACACCTTGAGAAGCGCGGTTCTGGTGTGGATCAACATTGGCTTTCCCTCCGGCTGCGGCACCACGTTCGCCGAAAAGCGACCTTCGCGCAGACGCAATTCCTTGTGCTCGATTTCGGCAAACGTCAGCAGCGAGGTGCCTGAAATCATGACGGTCGAGCCGTCCTCAAATCGCAGCTCAAACCATGAATCGGGAGCCATGCCTTCGATGGTGCCACCGCGCAATTCCATCCCGACCCGCAAGTCGTGATCCACTCGCCCGCCATCCCCAGTCCACTGCATCGGCCCGCTCAATCCGACAACGGTCGCGATCGATCCCGCATCGCGAGACGGACGTGAAAAGAAAAAGCCTGTGATCGCTAGAATGGCCGCTGCGATGGCGAGTGGCCATCCGGCCAGCACAAGCCACCTCGAAACCCTTGAGGCCGGGGCTCGGTCAACCCCGTTGGTTTCCAAGACCGAATCGTTTCGGGTCACCGCACGTTCTTCCAGAGCGGCGTAAAGGTTGACCTCCCGAAGGTAAGTCTCGCGCGCCTCCGCGTTCTGCGCGAGTTCCGCTTCCAAGTCGGCCAATTGCTCGGGTGTGATTTGTTGATCCTGTAACGCACGCGCCAGTCTCTTGATGTTTTCGCTCATCAGCCGTCTCCGATCGCCGCGTGGTGTTGAACGCATTCGCCGACCAGGTCGCGGAGCGCGTTGAGTTTGGTGTAAAGCCGCCGAGTTTTTAGTTTCAGTTCGTTCGCGATCCGCGCAACGGAGTCACCTCGGGTGTGCACACTGAGCAGTAAACGTCGCTCGGGATCGTTCAACTTTTCGAGGCATTGTTCAAGCGCTCTCCGTTCGGCGTCGGCTCGTGCATGGCGCTTCTCAGCATCATCGGCGAGCAAACGAATCACGTCCTCGCTCAAGACCAACCGATCGCGAGCGTGATTGCGACGGTGCCGTAGAACTTCGAACCGCGCGATCACGCAGCACCATCGCACGAATTCGTCGCCATCGCCTTCGAGGTTGAATTGATCGAACTTGTGCCAGCACGCCAACCCGATCTCTTGCATGACATCGTCCGTGTCTTGGGCGGAGGGGAGCAGCGATCGAACGAAGGCGCGCACGGACGGTTCGTTTCGTGCGAGCAGCGAGACAAACCGATCGTACTGACGTTCTTTCTGTAAATCGGACAACTCAGCCCACCGTCGATCGTCTCTCGCGCCACTCTCGTTCCGAGTGTCCCATCAACCAAAGGGCCCGCCACACTCAGGCCGGTCGCGAACCATTCCATGTTGTAGAGACTACCGAACCAACGAGATTTACCACAATCGGGACAGATAGAATTGCAGTGCAGCAACCCGTGGAGCGTTTCCCCGCTAGGCGGGTGTCGTTGGGAAACGGGTCACAGCGACGATGGACCGATCGGCGTCGACCCTGAAAATCACCATTCGGTCGCAGGCGCAGAGTGGACCCAGAGTAAGACTCCCGCGCCGCCGCATGTCCGTGGGAGTCTCAGTTCGATGATGACCGCCTTGCTCATCGAAGGCCGTTCCCGCACCGCGGCGTTCTCAGGCCGGTAGTGCGGGCTGGGATGATGTGGTTCGTCCGACCAGTGTGAGCAGCGCCGACGCGTGCCGCTCGATGTCGAGGGCCGCCGACAACGTCTCATCCGACTCCTCGACGGTGCAGCGCGCCGTATCGGCGACATGGGAAATGTTGCCCGCAATTTCATCGCTACCGCTTGCCAAGTCGGTGATGTGCCGGGAAATCTCCGAAGTCATCGTCGTCTGTTCCTCAACCGCCCCCGCGATCGCGTTTTGGCTTTCGTTGATTTCCGCGATGGTTTTGCCGACCAGTCCGATCGCGTCGACCGCCTGTCGGGTGTCGGCCTGGATCGTACTCACCCGAGAAACGATGTCCTCGGTGGCTCGACTGGTTTCCTTGGCCAACTCCTTCACTTCGTTCGCCACGACGGCAAAACCCTTCCCCGCCTCGCCCGCGCGTGCCGCCTCGATCGTGGCATTGAGCGCCAACAGGTTGGTTTGTTCGGCGATGGAATTGATCACCTTGATCACGTTGCCGATTTCGGCGCTACTTTCTCCGAGTCGGGTCACCGTGTGATTGGTTTGGTCCGCCACCGTGACGGCGTTGCGGGCGACGATCACCGCCGTCGACGCGTTGTCCGAGATCTTGATGATGCTGGCCTCAAATTGGGCGACCGCGCGAGATAGCGATTGCGCGTTCTGTCTCACTTGATCCGCGATACTGCTCGCCAACATGGCTTGATTTGACGTCCCGCTAGCGTTGTTGCGAAGTTTGTTGCTCACCCGCTCAAGCTTTTCGTGGGACATGTCGTGCAGGTGTTCGGCGATCGTATGGACCTCGCCAACAACCGAATTGCCACAGACGAAAGCCCAACCCCCGGTGATCGTGATGACCAACAATCCCAAAACGGCGGCGCCCCAAAGACTCGCTTGGTGCCTATCGCTAATCACGGACGAAAGAACGTCGACGGTCGATTGCGCTGCCTCATGAACGCGCTCCGACTCTTGCACGAAGGTTTCCAAGGCAGCCTCGTCCTGCGATGCCGCCCCACTCACGAGTCGGTCCGCCATTCGAAACAACCGTTCGAACTCCTCACGCTGTGCTTGAAGCGACGCGACTAGCTTTGGATCACGTGCCGCGGAGATTTTCCCGAAACGGTGTTCGCCTCCCTCACTCAACACATCAAGACTCTCGCGAATGATGTTCTTGGTCTCTCGCGTATCCGGCGAGCGACCGAGATTCAACTCGAGGACTTCGTGCACATACTTTTGGTTGAGCATCCGCTGCCGACCGGCCAGGTTGATGGCGGCGGACCCACTTTCGGCATGCGAGACCTGCCAACACATCAGAGCCACCAGTCCGGAACCGGCGATCGCGACGAGGACGGGTATGGTGGCCAAACGTTGGCCGATCGAAAGGCGCTTGAGCATCGTGACTGTTTTGACTCGGGGTGGGGCATGATCCAGAGCCTTGCAAACACGTCGTCACGACGAAACCAGTAGAACAAGCGACCGGCGCGGCCTCATGCACTGCGATCAGCCGTCACTTCCTCAGGGGGGAAGACCAGCGAATGCAACGTCGTTTCCTCCGCGGGCCACCTCGGATCCGCGGAAGTGTTGTTGTTTGGTGGGGCACTGAGTTCGCATCCGTGCGAGATGCGAACACGCCAAGTTAAGTCACCGCTTACACTGAACACGGCTCATTCAAGCGATCAGGGAAAACCGTCGTCGCGATCACTCCACGGGGTCCGATTCCTCTTGCCCGGCCGCCTCGAGACTCTCGCGGACCTCCTCACCGGCCGTCCAGTAGAAGATCGTACCGAGAACTGCGACGACAACCTTGACGAGTTCGAACACCAGCGCGATGAGCGTCCCCGAAGCCGCGGACGGTTCCGACGGAATGACCTCATAGAGCCACTCCATCGCCAGCTCCAAAACACCAATGCCTGCGGGGGTGATCGGCGCAGCCGACGCCAACATCGAGAGCGGAACGATAACCAGATGCTCGGCGAGCGTGGGAATGTTCGGATAGAGCCCACGAGCAATGAGGTACATGCTGAGGGTCAGCAGACCATGAACACAAACACTCATCAGAATGGACGCACCGAAGGCGAGCGGATGATGGTGAAACATCCTCAACGGGGGTCCAATCTTTAGCACCAGACCGCCGATGACGGGAATGGTCCCTCCCCATTGAACCAATCGATCGACGACCTTGCCGCCGAAGACCAAGCCAGCCAGAACGGACGTCCCGCCGAGCGCCAAAATCGCCGTGATGGTTTTTAGCTGACTCATCCGCTCGTCAGCGGCATCGTGGCGATGAAGCAAAAACGCTGCCGCCGCGAGTAGAATCAAGCCGTAGAGCCCGACGCCTCGGTCAACAAACACCGATGCCACAGCCTCGACCCGCTTGCCCGGTCGACGCTTCGCCAAAAAGACTGCCTTGAACAAGTCGCCTCCGACGCTTCCGGCTGAGACAAAGTTCAGAAGGAAACAAATCGCGCTTAGACGATACGCTTCCAACATCGAAAGCTGGATCCCCTGGCAACGAACGAGCAGACACCAGCGAGCGAATGAGAGACTAATGGCGCCGATTGCGACTGCCAGCGCGGTGACCAGCAGCGTGTAATTCTTGGGCGTCTGCGACAGCGTGCTCCATTGATTC
>JBCBLJ010000845.1:0-3578 GCA_038520195.1 Planctomycetota bacterium | reverse complement strand
GGGTTGACCTTTTGCGGCATGATGCTGCTGCCGGTGCAGAACTGTTGCGGCAGTTTGATAAAGTTGTATTCAACGGTGCTCCAGAGGATCCACTCTTCGGCCCAGCCGCTCAGGTGCGACGCGATCATCGAGAGAACGAACGCGCTCTCAAGGATGAAGTCGCGGTCGCTGCTCGTGTCGAGGCTGTTGGCGGTCACGCCTTCAAATTCCAGCGCGCTGGCGGTCTGTTCGCGATCGATGTCGAGCGTCGTCCCGGCGACGGCGGCGACCCCCAGAGGCGACTGATTCAGCCGACGGCGGCAGTCCGCGACGCGTCCCCGATCCCGCTCAAACTTCTCGACGTAAGCCAGCCAATAGTGCGGCGCCAGGACCGGCTGGGCACGCTGGAGGTGGGTGTACGCCGGCAGCACGACATCTTCGTCCCGCTCACAGCGACCGAGAAAGGCTCTTTGCAGCTCGACCAGCAGCGCATCGACCTGATCGAGTGCTTCTCGGACCCACATCCGAGTGTCGGTGCTGACCTGATCGTTGCGGCTGCGGGCGGTGTGAAGTTTTCGGCCGACATCGCCAAGTCGATCGATCAGCATCGATTCGATGTGCATGTGGATGTCTTCGAGTTCGAGTCGAATCTCCATCCGCCCGGCGTCGATTTCCTGTTCAATCTGCAAAAGCGTCTCGCGAATCTGCTGACTCTCCTCCTGGGTCAGCAATTTCCGCGTCCGCAACATGTCGACGTGCGCCAAGGAGCCCCGGATATCTTGCCGGTACAGCCGTTTATCGAAGCTAATTGATTCGGCAAATGCTTCGAGTCGCGAGTCGGTGCTTGCTTGAAACACGCGGCTTCGGGAGGGGCTGTCCACAGTTTGGGTATCCAGAAAAGGTTGCGGTGGCGATAATGGAGCACGATAGTCTAGTGCCGCCCGCCACCCTGGCGACCCGGTTGTGATCCTCCGGCTTCGCCAGCCCCTTGAGTTCGAAAGATGAAAAGCTGTCCGCGACTGATCTTGTTTGCTTTGGTGGTCTCGTTGCTGCCAATCCGAGTGGCATCGGCGATCGACGCGCGTGCGTCGGCGCTGCTTTCCGAAGAGCCGTTACCCTACGGTGTCGCCACGATTGAGATTCCACTCGAGGTGCCCGTCATCGGCCGCGAAATGGAATCGCTCACCGTGTCGGATTCCTCCGGGCGCGTGTTGTTTCCCGTCGGGGCGATGGTCGAGATACCGTTTGTGCCACCGTCGGCGCGACCAGTACCTCAACCGGGCAACGGCCGGCTGCTGGGCCGCATCGGAAAGCTTATCAAGGAACTGGCCAACGGCGACGAAATGCCAAAGACCCAAGTCATTGGCCGGCGAGTCTCTTTCCTGTTCACCGGAAGACAACCGGTAAAGGTCCGCGTCTCCGACGCGTCGGGCGAACTGGGCATTTATGAGTTGAAGCCGAAACTCGATTCGGCGGCCTATCGAACAGACCTCGGCGGTTGGTGGCAAACCTATTCGCAGCACGCGAAGTCACAGATCGACGGGGGAGATTATCCGCCATGGGTGGAAACGTATCTCGTCGCGATGCTCAGCGGCCGGACCGGCAACGGGCTCCCGCAATGGTTCGTCGAATCGCCCGAGCAAGAGGATCCTCTCTTGGCGACGCTCAATTATCTCGGAGGCGGCGAAGACGTTACCAAAGAAGCGTTTCGACGAACCGCCGCTGGGCTGACCGACGACAACCGGGCGCAAACCGGACAGCGAGTCGCGGCGACACGGTTGCCCGCCCCACCTCGTTGGAAACGCACCACGCTTCCGGAGGTTGGTGATGATGTCGTTACCGAACCCATCGCCTCGCGCGTCCCCCCGGAGTGTTTCTACATCCGGTTCGGTTCGTTCACCAATTACCTCTGGTTCGTCGACCTGTCTGACGAGTACGGCGGCGACTTGGGCCGCATGATCACGCTTCGCGGAACCGCCACCAAGTCGACGGAGCGTTTTGAGCAACAGCTCGCCGTTCAAATGAATCAGCTCTCGCGGATGCTGGGGCCAACCATTATCGAAGACCAAGCGTTGATCGGCAGTGATCTGTTTACCGCCGACGGGGCGACGATGGGTGTCCTGATGAAGGCGACGAATTCGTTTCTGCTGCGATCCTCGCTCAACAATGAACGTAAAAACAAGGCGCGGAGCGATGAGGCCGTGACGCTCAAGGATGTCACGATCGCCGGAAAGAAGGTCAGTTTTCTTTCCAGCGCCGACAATCGCGTTCGATCGTTTCTCGCCGAGGACAACGGCTATTTTCTGATCTCCAACAGCGAGACCTTGACTCGTCGATTCTTCGAAGTCGGTGCCGACGGAGAGTCGTTGGCAACGAGTGACGCCTTTCGACTCTCGCGAACGCTGGTTCCCACCCGACGTAACGACACGATCTTCGCGTACTTCTCTCCCGAGATGCTGCAGGGCCTTGTGTCCCCCAAATACCTGATCGAGCTTCGGCGACGGGTGAGCGCGAAGAGTGAAGTCGCGTTGGTTCACCTTGCCCGACTCGCCGCGGCGGCCGAACGAACACTCGAAGATGCATCGACGGCGGGTGTCCAGGATTTGATCGACACGGGGTATTTGCCGGTTTCGTTCGGCACCCGTGGCGACGGCAGCGGGGTGTTTAGCGTCGGCGATGAAGTGATCGATACGATGCGTGGACGGCGCGGGACGTTCCTGCCCATTGGTGACATCGAAATCGAAAGCGTGACCGAGGAGGAGGCCGCTTGGTACGCCAAGATTGCCAACGAATATACGACCCGATTCCCGCAGATGGACCCGATCATTCTGGCTCTTCGTCGCGACGAAGTGGCATCCGACAAGTCGCTCGAACGGATCACGATTCACGCCGAGATCGCACCGCTGACACCCGAGAAATACGGCGACTTCGCGAAACAGCTTGGCCCGCCGACCACCGTTTCGGTGAGACCGTCACCCGATGACATCGTCTTTCTTCAAGCTCACGTCGCGAGCGAGCAAATCGGGCCTCCGACTCATCTGTTTGTTGGAATCAAGGACACCTTCCCGCCGGCACCGGAGGAATTCGAGGGGCTACTCAATGCGTACCGTTCGCTTCGGCAATTACCGGGTTACCTCGGCGCTTGGCCACAGCCCGGTGCGCTGGATCGGTTGCCGCTTGGTCTCGGCCGCGGACGCCCCGTCGGACCCGGGATGTCCCGGCTATTGGGTGGACTCTATCGATACACCGGTGGCGGCTTCAGTGTGTTGTCATTCCAACCGGAGGTGCTCGAGGGTTCACTTCCTTATCTCGAGGCCGTTGAAGCGCCGGAGGCGGCGACGGTCCGCGGCCGCGTCGGCAGCCTACTGGGTAGCCAACTCGAAGGATGGGTCAATGATCAGTTGTACCAGCGAGCCGCTCGAAGCAGTCTCGCCGGGGCCGCGTTCCTTGATCTGTTGTGCGAGCAACTGCGGGTTCCGCCCGAGCAGGCGCTCCAGACCGCGGCACAGGTGATCGATGATCCGCTGCAGTGCAGTCTCGGCGGCGAGTACAAGTTTGACCCGTCATCGGCACGCTGGTTCAGCACCGCGTGGGCAGGC